>JACMPN010000027.1 GCA_014377495.1 Candidatus Sericytochromatia bacterium | reverse complement strand
GCGTTGCATTCAGGGCTCTTTGGCAAATTACTGCCCGGTCTACATCGAGACGTTCTTGCCCGGTGACGGGATTATCCTCACTCAGCCAGTCACGCCCGTTAAATTGTCGCCAATATCCTTTCGTCTGAGGAGCTTTCCGTAGCTATGGCATCGAATAAACAATTTGCGCTCGTTTTCACGGCCGCCGCCACCGTATCGGCCACCTGGCTCTCTGGCTGCATCGGTGGCTCGGCCACCGGCGCCGGCATCTGGGGAGCCACGCCCTGCCTCGGCACCGTCAATGCGCTTGGCGTGTGCGTGACCCCGGCCCCGTCGCCGACCCCTTCCGGTTCCGGCTCGCCAGCAGCCAGCGCCACGCCATCGCCGGTCCCATCCGCTGCCGCTACACCTTCCGCCAGCGCATCGCCAAGTCCCAGCGTTTCGCCAAGCCCGTCACCGACCAAGAGCCCGCCAGCGAGTCCGACGCCAAGCCAATCGCCCACCCCGAGCCCGAGCCCGACCGCAAGTGCGACCGTGGCACCCATTTCGGCGACGGTCAACATCTATAACCCGATGACACCCTTTGGTCCGCAGCACGTCAGCATCACCGTGGGCGGCACGGTCACCTTCAACAACGTCAACTCGGGGGTACCCTGGACGATCATACCGTTCGGTTCGCCGGCCTTTCCGATCGTTCCACTGGCGACCAGTCCCTCATCGGGCACCACCGCTGTCTTCACGGTACCCGGCACTTATGAGTACGTGATCAACGGTACCGTTCCTTTCACCCTGCACGGGTTTATCGTCGTCATGTGATCCGGCGTTACCCAAAGGGCCTACCCCAGTAAGGCGCTCAGTCGCCCCTACTCGGATAGGCCCTTACCGCGAGACGCGCTAGATCGCCCGCATGTGCTTCGGCTTGGTGATCCAGTCGATGTCGCCCGGCTTGGGCCGGAGGCGCTTGAGGCGGTCTTCCTGATCGAGGTACGCAATCTCTTCGGGCGTCAGGGGCCGGGTGTAGTACTCGGCCGACTCGATGGTGGTCGTCACAGGGCCGTCCGGGGTGTCCACGGTGGCCGTCCGGCTGGAATAGTGGACGCCCTGACCCACGGGACGCTTGATCAGGGCGTAGGGCTGGGCCATCCGGTCGGGATACCCATAGGTCTCGTACCGATCCGTGCTGCGGCTGACATCGATGATCAAAGCGTTGTCACTGTCCATGGCGTTGTTGTTCAGCAGGTCGGAAAGGGCATCGACGGCTAAGTTGGCCGCGTGGGACTTTGGCGAGGCCCGGTGGGTGACGGCATCGACGGCCGCCGCAAGTCCCGGGGAGATATTGCCGGCCTGCTGGGTCAGATTGCGAAAACTGTTCGAGATCGTGACCATCGGTGCGGCCTCCCGTGTGGGGTTTGTATGCGGGCTATTTGCGGGGTTATCGCCTTGTTTGCGCCCGACGGACCCTGCCCAACGGCGATTTGATCGTCCTTTAACATCCAGCCGACAAATGGGCCAAATGTGACGTAGGTCCATGGCTTCGTCACAGATGGGGGGCGGGCACCTGGGGCAGGATGATGCTCAGTCGCACCACGCAGACGGAGGCTTCGGTCTCCGGTCTATGAGTGTCCGATCAAATCTGCGTTTGCGCCTTACGGCGGTCGGCCAGACGGCGTCTCGCCACTGCCCTGCCAGAGCTGCAGCAGGCCGGTTTGACCAGACTCTCTGTGCACCATCACGATCGGACTGGAGCCAGGATTTTAGAACCATGATGATCACGATCCAGCAGTATCTCGACCATTTACGCCTGCGGAAGCTCAGCGACCATACGTTGTTGGCTACCCGGTCCGACTTGACCTGCGTCGAGCGACACATCGGCAAGTCCCTGGTGCTGGCAAAGGAAACGGACATCCGTTCTTACCTTCGCTCGATCAGCCAGCTGAAAGCCACCACGCTGCGGCGGCGAATCACCATTCTGAAGGGCTTTTTC
The DNA here is from genome assembly GCA_014377495.1 of Candidatus Sericytochromatia bacterium. Lineage (GTDB taxonomy): Bacteria > Cyanobacteriota > Sericytochromatia > JACMPN01 > JACMPN01 > JACMPN01. Next base: position 23,247 of record JACMPN010000027.1, on the reverse strand, counting down.
GCCTTTGCTGAACGGTTTGACGCCCTCACCGAGGATCCGACCGGCAACATCGAACTGCCAAAGCTGCCCCAGCGCCTGCCGATCTACCTCAACCAGAGCGAAATCCAGCGCCTGCTGAACGACATGCCCGCCGTGAGCGCCACAGAAACCCGGGACTCCACCTTGGTGAAGCTGCTGTTTTTCACGGGGATCCGGATCGGCGAGGCCATCCGCATGAATACGAACGACATCGACTGGGAAGAAAACCAGCTGCGGGTCATCGGCAAAGGCGACAAGGAACGGCTGATCCCAATCAACTCCAAGCTGGCCGCTGTCCTGGAAAAATGGCTGCAGATGCGGGCCACGATCAAACCCATTGAAAGCCCCGCCCTGTTCATCAGCCTGGGCGGCCCCCGCCGGGGCGGCCGTTTAAGCCACGATGCGATGTTGCTCGCCGTGCGGGGCTGCTTCGAATCCATCGGCATCCCGCCGAAGAAGTACTCGCCCCACAAGTTGCGGCACACCTGCGCCACGGAACTGTTGCGCAAAGGCGTCCCGGTGGAACAGATCAGCCAGATCCTCGGCCACGCCAAGCTGGACACGACCCTGATCTACGCCCATACAGAACCGGCGAAACTGCGTTCTGCCTTGGAGCGCCTCGGCTAAGAGGCTGCCATATGGATTGGCTACACGATCCAGTCCATTCACATTCACTGGAAAACAGGTCAATGCCCTCGGGGATTGGCCTGTTTCTGTTTACCGCCCTGTTCGCTCAGGCCACCCGGATCCCGGTTCGCCGTGCGAGCCGGGGCCACAACGGCCGTGAACAACGGTATGCTGAATAACGGAGCCGAAAGCGGCATGCACCCATCATTGAGAGAGCAAGTGACACCATCATGCGGCACGTTCGGATTATCGGAGTACCCCTGGACTTGGGGGCCGGCCGGCGGGGTTGCGACATGGGACCCAGCGCCCTGCGCATCGCAGGCATCAAGCAACGCCTGCAGGCCATCGGACACACGGTGAGCGACGCCGACATCCCCGTCGGCATCCCCGAGCATCTGGCGGAGCAGCAATCGTCCGCCAAGTACCTCTCCGAGATCGTCCGGGTCACCCAGGCGACCGCCGACGAAGTGGAAGAGACGATCCTGGCCGGGCAGTTCCCCCTGATCATCGGTGGCGACCACTCCGTCGCCATCGGGACCATTGCCGGGCTCGCCAAGGCCTACCGCACGCAGGGCAAGAAGCTCGGCGTCATCTGGGTCGACGCCCACGCCGACATGAACACCCCCGGCTCCAGCCCCTCGGGCAACATCCACGGCATGCCACTGGCAGTCAACCTCGGCATCGGGTCACCCGAGTTGTGCTCGATCAGCGGGGACTTCCAAAAGCTGGATCCCAAGAACGTCGCCCTGATCGGCATCCGCAACCTCGACATCGCCGAGCAGCGGATCGTGCGCGAGTCCGGCGTACACGCCTTCACGATGGGCGACATCGACCGCATCGGCATGGCCGCCATCATGGACAAGGTCCTCGGCTTCATGAAGGAACAGGTCGACGTCATCCACATCAGCTTCGACCTCGACGGGCTGGACCCGTTCATCGCCCCGGGAGTCGGGACTCCGGTCGAGGGTGGCCTGACGTACCGTGAAGCCCACCTGCTGATGGAGATGGTTGCCGCCTCCGGCATGATGTGCTCGATGGAAGTGGTCGAAGACAACCCCGTCCTCGACATCCGCAATCAGACCGCCAACCTCGCTGCCGAATTGATTGAATCGGGCTTCGGCAAAGTCATCCTGTAGGTTCGACAGTCAAAGGGCCGCCATGGCAATCGTGGCGGCCCTTTTCAATGCGGCCGATCCGTCACCCATGCCGTATGCCGGATCGTGTCTACCCGGCTATCTGGTCAGCGGGACCACTTTGCGCTTGGGCATCCTGGGCCGTGTTCTGTATACCACCGCTCTGGGCCTGTTGGCCTTGCGGGGTGGCTTCAGCACGCTGGTCGGCACATTGCGGCTGCGTCCCCTGCGCCGGTTGATCCAGTGCGACCTGCCCGATTTGGCGGTCGGTGGATGCACTCTCATCGGCCTGGATCTGCACCTGTTTGGGCTGGGTCTTGGCAGATTTCGGCACGGTGATTGTCAGGACGCCGTTGCGGAACCTGGCCGCAATCCGATCGGCAACGACATCGCTCGGCAGGGCAAAAGCCCGTGAAAACGCGCCGAAACTCCGTTCGGAACGGTGCATCGTGCCCTGATCCTCTTCCCGCACCGCTTCTCGCTCGCCCCGGACGATCAACGTGTGGCCTTCCAAGCGCACGTCGATATTCTGGGGATCGATGCCGGGGACTTCGGCCGTGACGACGTATTCGTTGTTGGTTTCGGCGATATCGACCGGCGGCACGAAGCCTGGCCAGTTCGTCCCCGTCACGGTCGCCGCCGGCATCGGCATAAAGGTTTCGGCTTCCTGAAAGAAGCGATCGAACTCCCGCCGGAGATCGTCGAGCATCGAGAACATCGGCTGCAAACCACCCGTATAAGGCTGCAATGCACCGGTTGTACGCCGGGTCAGGCCGCGCATGGCATTTCCCCCTCTTTGCCGAAATCAGCAGTGGGGCCACGATAGCGGCCCCGAGGGCGTTCCGCTTGGGCCAGCACGCCCAAACGCCGTCGAGACAGCCGTTAGGCGCCTTCGACCCGCGGCTGCAATTGGAGATAGCGATGGACGGCCAACGCACTGCCCAAGGCGCCCAGGGCAATGCCGATGGGCAGCAGCCAGAGGGCGATCTCGCCAACGACTGCCATGTCGTCGTTGACCGGCAGGAAGGCAAAGAGGGTTTGTAACTGACGCAGACTGAGGGTGCGCCATCCGAAAAGGGCGGCCGCTGTCAAGACGCTGCTGATCAGCCCGAAAATCATCCCTTCGAGCAAAAACGGCATGCGGATGATCCAGCTTGACGCACCCACCAGACGCATAATCTCGATCTCGCCCCGCCGGCCGTTTACGGCCAGTCGGATGGTATTGACGACGATGGCCAGGGTGGCCACGGACAAGACGAGGATGATCACCCCGCCGATGACCCGCACCGCCCGGGACAGCTCCCGCAAGCGGTTGACGAGATCCTGGCTGTATTTGACGTCCTCGACTCCGGGCAGGGCCCGCAGCCAGTCCGCCACCCGGCTGGCATCCATCGGCGTCGCCACCGTCACCTCGATCGTGTCGGGCAACGGGTTGACGTCTTCCAGATGCTTGAAATCCATCTGGCCCTTCAGCTCACCCTGCATGCGGGCCCAGGCCTCGCTCTTGGAGACGAGGTGAACCTTGGTGACGCCGACGGCGCCTTGAGCCTGCTGGATGACAGGCGAGGCATCGACGCCATCTTTGATGAAAGCAAGCACCTCGACCTGCGAGCCGACCTGTTTGGCCAGGCCGTTCAGGTCGCTGAGGAGGAGCCAGAAGCCGCCCAGCACACTGAGGGCGACGACCATCGTGCTGATGACCACCCAGCTCATCCAGCCGGCCCGGACAAAGCTGATCCCCGCCTCGCGTGTGCAGAATACGATCTGGCGACCGAACCGTCTAAGAGATTCCAACCGAGTAAACTCCCTGGGCCTGATCCTGGACCAGCCGGCCCCGTTCAATGGTGACGACCCGGCGGCGCATGCTGTCGACGATCAGTTTGTCGTGGGTGCTGACGAGGACCGTCGTGCCGCGAAGGTTGATTTTGGTGAGCAGCCGCATGATCTCCCACGACGTGTCGGGATCGAGGTTGCCGGTCGGCTCGTCAGCCAGCAGCAGCGGCGGGGAATTGACGATGGCCCGGGCCAGCGAGACTCGCTGCTGTTCCCCGCCGGAGAGCCGGGTCGGATACTCCTGCGCCAGCTCGACGATGCCTGTCAGTTCCAGGGCCGCTTTGACTTTCTGGTGCTGCTCTTTGGCCGAGATCCCGAGGATCTCCAGACTGAAGGCGACATTTTCCCAGACGGTGCGCTTGGGCAGGAGCTTGAAGTCCTGAAAGACGACGCCGACACGCTGGCGCAGGGTCGGGACCTGCCGGGGCCGCAGCTCGCCGATGTTTACGCCCGCCAGAAAGACCTGGCCGCTGGTGGGCAGCTCTTCGCGATACAACAACTTGGTCAGGGTGGACTTGCCCGAACCGCTGGGTCCGACCAAAAAGACGAATTCGCCCATCTTGATCTTCAGGTTGATGCCCTGAAGCGCCTGGACGCCGTTGCTATAGACCTTGCGGACTTGCTGCAGCTGGATCATCATCGTCTCTCTTTGAGTACGGCCCCCACGAAACGTGGCAGCGCCATCATCCGGCGCCAGCGCCACGGCTCCTTGAGGAGGCGGTACAGCCATTCCAGGTTCAGCCGTTGCATCAAGACCGGGGCTCGTTGGACCTTGCCGGCCAGGACGTCGAGCGAACCGCCCACGCCAATGGCGACTGAGACCCCGAGAGCCTCCTGATGCTGGGCAATCCAGTGCTCCTGACGGGGTACACCGAGAGCCACCAAAAGTATATCAGGGGCGGCGGAACGAATGCTAGAGAGGATTACGTCCTCCGTCTCCGCCGTGAAATACCCGTCCCTCGCCCCGACCAGCCGCAACCTAGGATGACGCCGGACGATCTCGGCCACGGCTCCGGCATTGACCTCCGGGCTGGCGCCAAGCACGTAGACGCCCCACCCTTCCGATTCGGCCAGACCCAGCAGCGCCTGGGTCAGCTCGATACCGGGCAGACGACCGACCGGCTGGCCGCCCCGGCGCAGGGCCCAGACGACACCGGCCCCGTCGGGGACGACTAAACCCGCGTTTTCAACGACCGTGCGGAAAGCCGGATCAGCCAGCCCGAGCATGGCCATCTCGGCATTCAGGGTGACCACCTGGGCCGGCCGGTGCGTCTCGATCGCCGTGCGCAGGAGGCTCAAGGCGCCTGCCATGTCCACCGCATCCACCGGCAGTCCCAATACCTGGGCCAAGGGCCGTTCCGCCATGACCAGCATGCTCCCTATCGTCCCAATAACCGCAAGGCGGTTTCCACGTTTTGCCAGGCGGCTGCCTGCAGCTTGGGCACCTGACGGCTCAGATACCGCCGTTGCTCCTGCTGCGATTCCCAGGCGAGACCCAACGTGCGGGCCCAGGTATCCCCTTCGGACAAGGCCCCGATATGGGTAATCGTCGGATAGCCGGCCAACTCGGAAAACGCCGCCACTTTGGGGTCATAAACGATGCCCACCGCAGGCACGCCCATGGCGGCCCCCATGATCAGGCTGTGCAGGCGCATCCCGATGAGGAACTGGGCCCGCCCGAGCACGGCCATCATGTCCTCGGCCGTCACGGCCGAATGCAGGACACCCACCCGGGGTGCGGCGCCGGACGGCCGGCAGCCGAGGCAGTAGGCCGCCTCTTCGGCGAGGTAGCGGTCCACCGTGTATTGGAAGGGGATGACGAGGATCTGCAGACCCCAGCGCATCGCCATCTGGGAGACGACAGCCGTAAAACTCTTCAACTGCCGCTCGTACCAGGTCTTCCAGGGCCGGATGGCAATCGCCAGAAATGGCCGGCGGGGCTCAAGACCGGCTGCGATGAGCAGAGCGTCTGCCCGGGCCGGCTGGTTGGGCCGCAAAGCCAGCACGGGGTCCGCCGTCAGCAGGATCCGGCCCGGGCTCATCCCCAGGCGACCGAGATCTGCCACCGACTCGGCATCCCGCACGGTCGCCATCCGCACCCCGCCCAAGGCGGCGCCGACGGCCTGGCGCATCGCACCGCCCTGCAGCGGCCCGATGCCCTGGGCCCAGAGCATGGACGGGGTGCCGGCCAGGCGGGCCGCGACCAGCTGACCGGCATAATACAGGGGGGATTTCCAGCTGGTGACGTCCTGCAGCAGGCCGCCACCTCCGAGCAGAAAGAGGTCCGCCTGGCGCAGACCCCGCCAGAGCGGTGCGATCCCCCAGCGAGGCAGGGCTTGAATGCCGTGGGCGGCTTCGGTCGCCTGCGGGTCGGCGCTAAGGGCAGTCAGCTGGATGTCCGGCGCCTTGGCCCGGAACATGGCGATCGTCGCCGCCAGGATCGCCTCGTCACCGAGGTTGCCGTATCCGTAATAGCCGGAAATCAGGATGCGCTGGGTCATACCGGCGGGCCCGCCTGTTTCCAGCCGAGCAACCCGTAGACCGGCACGGGCTCGTGGCGGCCCTTGATCGGGGCCGGACCGAGAAAGCGCGTCTCGACTTTGTCCTTGACGTAGTTGTACGTCGCCTGGGAGATCAGGATATTGGTGTTATAAGCCTTGTTCAGGCCTTCGAGGCGTTTGGCGGTGTTCACCATGTCGCCGATGACCGTGAAATCCATCTGCTGGGGCGAGCCGATATTGCCGACGAGCGCTTCGCCAGAGTTGATGCCGATGCGGATCTGCAGGGGCAAAATCCCTTCTGCCAACCACTTCTCCTGCAAATGGCCCAACTCTTCCTGCATTTCAATGGAAGATTTGACCGCCCGATAGGCATCATCGGGCGGGTTGTTCGGGCCGATGTTGCCGAACACGGCCATGACTTCATCACCAATATACTTGTCGAGGGTGCCATTGTTCTTGAAAATGATCCGGGTCATCGCCGTCAGATACTCGTTGAGGAGTTGTACCACTTCTTCAGTGGGCAACCGCTCCGAAATGCTGGTGAAGCCGGCGATATCGCTGAACAGGACCGTGACTTCGCGCCGCTCGCTTTTCAGGGTCGGCAGGTTTTCCGGATCCTTGAGCAGGGCGAGCACAGTCTGCCGACTGACATACGGCCGGAAAAAGCGGGCCACCCGCCGCCGGTTGCGGAACTGGTCGAGGCTGGCGATGGTGACGCAGGCCAGGCCCGTCAGCCCCGCTGCGGCCGACGGACCCACCAGCCAGAGCCAGAGGTCCGCATGGCGGAAGAGCACGACATTGGCCACGGCCAGCAGCAACGTCAGCGCCAGAGACCCGGCCAAACCCACCGACGGCCGACAGAGGACGAACAACAGCCCGGTCAGCGTGCCCGCCAGGAGGCAGAGCCCATAGTTCCAGGCATCGCCGACGGTGCGGACGATCCGGTCGTGCATCAGGGCCTGCACCGCCGGTGCCTGCCAGCCGAGGGCCGCCGATTCGCCAAGCAGCACGGTCATCCCGTGCAGGTCGGTCCGGCCGGCCAGGACCGAGGCGGGATCAAGCCGATGCCAGGGCCCGACCGTGTACCGGAAGCCCCAGCTCACGGCGCCCAGCGCCTCTTGTTGGCGGGCGGCCAGGGCAGGGTCGATCCGACGTAGCAGTTCCAGCAGATAGGTCGGCCGCAACACGAGGTGACCGTCACGGGTGGCCACCGGCTGGAGCAGGGTCGCCCGGCGGATCAGCCCGTCGGAATCCGGGACGGGCATGTTCAGGCCGCAGGCCACCGGAAACAGCGCCAACGGCAGGGTATAGCGGGGCGGTGCGGTGCCCGTCATCCGGGCGGCAGCGACGATACCGGGGACGGAGGCAAAGGCCTTGGCCAGGATCAGATCCTCGTCGGCCCGGGTGGGGAAATCCAGCGCCAGGTCGACGCCGATGACCCGGGCACCCTGGTGACCGAGGGCATCGACGATGGCCGCCAGCTCACGGCGGTGCAGGGTCCCGTCGGCGGGCAAGGGCAGCACGGCCAGACGGCTCTCGGGGGTGATCCTGGTCAGCCGCAGCCGGGCATCATAGAGCGACAGCTCCCAATGGCGCCACGCAGGCGAGAGCTGGCTCCCGACCATGATGGCGATACCGATCGCCAGGCCGAGTGCCAAGTAGATGAGGGGCTGCCAGGAACGATTGGGCACCGGAGCGGCTTTCGCGTCGGGAGGCTCAGATGGCCGGTCACAAGGTGTTTTCCGGTCTGCCGCAGTATATCACTTACAGCCAGTCCGTTGTGGCAGGGATCACGCACCGGCAGCGGGCTGACCGGGACATCCTGAACACAGACCAATACACTTTGAGCCCCGGCAAGGGGGAAAGTGAAAACGGGCCTTTCGACACACGCCTAAGGTGTCGGCTCGGGCTCGACAGGTTCCGCTTTGACAGGTTCCTTGCCGGCCGTCGCCACGGCGGTGGCCACCAGGGCCGCCACGTCCAGGGGTATCGACTCGGCCCCGGCCCGCCAATAGGCGAGAAACTCGATGTTGCCCTCGGGACCGCGTAGCGGTGAAAAATCGATCCCCTGCAATCCCAGTCCGAACGTCTCGGCGGCGGCCAACACGTCACGAATGACCCGGGCATGGATTTGTGGGTCCCGGATGACGCCTTTGCCGACGTCCTCGCGCCCCGCTTCGAACTGGGGCTTGATCAGGGCGACGATCTCCTGCGGCGCTGCGAGCAAACCCAGGACAGCAGGCAGGACCAGGCGCAGGGAGATGAAACTGGTGTCGATCACGGCCAGACTGGCCCGGACCCGCCCGTCGGCGTAGAGGACTTCCGGGGCGAGATGCCGGACGTTCGTGCGCTCAATGACGGTGACCCGCTCATCCTGGCGCAACGACCAGGCCAACTGCCCGTAGCCGACGTCGATGGCGTAGACGTGGCGGCAGCCCCGCTGCAACAGACAATCGGTAAAACCGCCGGTGCTGGCCCCCACGTCGAGGGCGATACGATCGGCCACGACGATGGGAAAACGGTCGAGGGCCTTGTCGAGCTTGAGGCCGCCACGGCTGACGAAGGGCAAACCGCCGGTCACTGTCACTGCCGCCACGCCGGCGACCATCGTGCCGGGCTTGTCGACCCGCTGGCCGGCCACCTGCACCTGGCCGGCCATGATGGAAGAACGGGCCTTTTCCCGAGAGGGGAAGAGACCCTGGTTGACGAGCAGTTGATCGAGGCGAATTTTGGCCATCCACCATTCTATGTGCCAACAGCCTGCCCGTCACCCACGCCCTCCCGGCGACCCTGGAAATTCCCCAAACGACGCAGCGCGGGGACTCCCGACCGGCGATGCGTGTTACACCGAACAGATGGCCCAACCGGACGTAACGCCTCCCAGCCAAACCCACGGGACTTTCGCCGCGCTGCGCCTGCCGGCCTTCCGCCGCTTTTGGGCGGGGACCATGGTCTCGAACATGGGGACCTGGATGCAGTCTGTCGCCCAAGGCTGGCTGATGCTGCAGCTCACCGACAGCCCGTTCATGCTCGGCGTCGTCGGCTTCGCGAACACGATCCCCTCCGTGTTGTTCACGCTGCTGGGCGGGGTCGCCGCCGACCGTTTCGATCGCCGCAAGGTCTGCTTTGCCGCCCAAAGCGTCAACATGGTCGCCGCCTTCGTCCTCGGGACGCTGATCAGCACCGGGGCGGTCCGCCCCTGGCACATCGTCGTCCTGGCCTTCACCAACGGGCTCGCCTGGGCCATGTCGGGATCCAGTTTCCACTCGATCATCGGGGACATGGCCGGCAAGGAGTTGCGTGGCAACGCCATCGCCCTGAACTCGATGCAGTTCCACCTGTCCCGGTCGATCGGACCCAGCCTGGCCGGGATCATTCTGGCCCACTACGGGGCCGCCACCTGCTTCTATGGCAACGGGGTCAGTTTCGTCTTCGTGCTGTACGCGCTGGTCATGCTCACCCCGATGCCCCGACCCGCCCTGCCACAGACGGGCGCCTGGGACCAGCTGAAAGCGGGTGTGGCTTACACGGCCGGCAACCGGACCTTTGTCGGACTGCTCGTCCACACCGTCTGCATCAGTGGCCTGGGCATGCCGATCATGACGCTGTTGCCAGTCGTCGCCCGGGACGTGCTGCACACGGGGGCGAGCGGCTTGGGTCACCTAATGGCGGCCTCGGGGATCGGGGCCGTCTGCGGGGCGCTGCTGCTCGCCCGACGGGCGAGCGCGGCCCGACGCGGCCCGAGGGTGCTGTTGATGGGCATTCTCTACGGTACGGCGATCATCACCATCGGGTCGACCCAAAACCCCTGGCTGGCCATGGCCATGCTCGCCCTCGGCGGGGCGGCGTCCGTCACATCGCAGGCGACGGTGAACACGCTGCTCCAGACCCTGTCCGACGATTCGATGCGGGGGCGGGTGCTGAGCATTTACAACCTGGCCTTCGTCGCCGCCATGCCCCTTGGCAACCTGCTCAGTGGCTGGCTCGCCCAAACCCACGGGGCCAGCGTGGCGATCACCGTGCTCGGGAGCCTGATGGTCGCCCTGATCAGCGGGATCACCGTGTTTTCACCGACCGTCCGGCAGATCGACTGAGTCGGGCACTATTTCAACGGAGGCAGATAGCCGGCGGGCAGGGAGTTCCCCGTCATCGTCAGCGTGGCCACCAAATCCGCCAACACGAGCATCCGGCCACTGCCCGGACGGGAGTCCATCCCATAAAGCAGCTCAACGGCCAAAGCCTGCTCATCGCTGCCGGCGACGAGGGGGGTCAACCGGCCATCCTGCGGCGCCGCGGCATACGAAACCTGATCGCAGAGCAGATAGGCGTGACGCTGCCCGGCCAGGTGCAGGGCGCCCTGCAGCCCGATACCGGCTGAAAGGTACCAGGCACCCTTCGGCGGACTGCCGGCCTGGACCCATAACTCCTGCTCCCGCCGGTGCAGGCCGGACCGGTCGCCCGTCGAGACGAAGGGTTGCCGACTGGCGGCAATGGCGGCCAAGGCGGCCGACAGCGACAGCCCCCGCACATGGGCCGGATCATCCGGCGGACCGATCAGGGAGACACGCAGGCGCCAGAGCGGGACACGGATACGTTCGGGGTGCTGGGCGACGAAGGCTTGGGCATCCGACAGGGAATCCACGATGGCCGCATCGGTGTCGCCCCGGGCAAGCAGCTGCAGGGCCGCCGCTGTGCCCATGGGCACCATTTCGACGGGGGTCCCGGCCTTGATCACAAAACTGCGCAGGGCGATGGCCACGCCGCCATGACCATCCGGCCCGAAGGCGGAGGCCAGGCGCACCGGTGTCGGTGAAGCTGCACAGCCGGAGAGGGCGAGGACTAGTCCCAGCCGCCGAACAACTGCGCCGAGGGCGGATCGCATGAGACTGCTCCGTCGTGAAGGTATTGCACATTTTGAGTCTGCGGCGGCAACGCCCCCCGGGCAGGGGTGACCCACAACACAGTGCCACCCTGACTGTGGAACTCAGCCACCAGGCTTTCGACCTGCTTGGCACTTTGCAGATCACAGCTGGCCGTCGGGTCGTCCAGCACGAGCAGGCGTGGCCTGGCGATCAGGGCCCGGCCAAGGGCGAGACGCTGGGCTTCGCCCGTCGAGAGCGTGTCGGGGGGGTGGTTTGACTGAAAACCCAACTCCAGCCGATCGAGCCACTCGTCAACCGTTGTTTCGGCCTGCTTCCGGAGGCGCAGCGGATAGGCGAGGTTGTCCCGGACGGTGCCCCGCCAGAATGTCGGCCGCTGCCACACGATGCCCAGTTGGCGCCGCCATCCGACGGGATCGGCGATCCGCGCCCCAGCCACCAGGACGTCCCCGGCATCTGGCGCCAGCAGGCCGGCAACAAGTCGGAGCAGGCTGGTCTTGCCGGAGCCGTTGGCACCGACCACGCCGTACCACTCGCAGGCCTGCACCGAGACGGATAGGTCCCGAAACAGTTCAGACCGGCCGACGGCCAGCCCGACACTCTTCAACGCCACCAGGTCCGTCATGAGCGCTGCATCAGACGGAACGTGACGGCCCCGAAAAAGGCCATCATCAACAGGACGAGCCCAAGCCCGACCGCCCGTCGGAACTCACCGTGCTGAATCTCCAGGGCCATGGCCGTGGGCACCAGCCGGGTCGTACCGGCGAGGTTGCCACCGACGATAGCCGCCGCCCCCACCTCCCCGATCACCCGGGCCCAGCCGATGCCAGCCGCCGACACCAGGGCCGGCAACGACTGACGGATGAGACTCACCCGCACCTGGCTGGGCGTCGCACCGCAACTGACAGCCAGTTCGGCAAACTTGGGCGGCACCTGCTCGAATACGTGGACGAACAACGCCGTCACTAGCGGCAGGGCGAGGACGATCTGCACGATGAGCAGACCGACTGGGCTGAAGGTCGCATGCAAAAAACCCAGCGGCCCAGCCTCCGACAAAATCAGATAAAGCGAAACGCCGATGGCCAGGGCAGGCAAGGCGATCGTCGCATGAATGACGTCACGACCGAGGCGGCGCAGACCCTGGCGAGGCGCCATGGGGTCACCGGCCAGGAGATAGGCGAGCCACATCGCGGGAATCAGGGCCACCAGCGTGGCCGCCGTGGCATAGAGCAGGGTCAGCCCGATGCTGGCCCAAAGGTCGGCATCCGGTGCGACGAGGAGGTTGAAGATTTCGGCCATGCTGATCGCTAAAAACGGTTAGAAACGTCTCGGGCATCCTAGCACAGCAATCAGACCATTTTTGGCACCCGGCGCCCATCCCGCGATCCTACTCAATGCACCGCTTCAATGGCAGACGTCCCCCAGCGGGTGCGCTTGGCGGGCACGAGCAGGCTGGTGTTGATTTCATGCGTGGCCACCTGTACCCCGACACTGTCGATCGTGTAGCCCGTGACGCCGAGACGCTCCTTCAGGTCCGAAAGCAGCCCCTCGAACAATTGCTTCAAGGCGGGGGAACCAACCTGTAGACCGAGGGTGAGATTTTGGCCCAGCGCTTCCAGCGAGATCCCCACGCCGCCAAAGTGGTTTGTCTGAATGGCCAGCTGGATGCGGGTCGCATGGCGCCCGCCACTCTGCTTGCCGTCGTCCTCAGCATCGGGATGGACCATGATCTCTGCCTGCATGGGGGGTTGACCGGGCAGGGTAAAGGGCAGGCACAGGACCTGGGTCGCATCGGCTAGCGTCTGACGGGCAGTCAGCTGGTCGCGATTTTCCTTCACGGTCTGCACCAGGGTCTGCAGGGTTTCACGCAATTCGCCGGCCTTTTCCCAGGCCGCTTTGCGCTTCACTTGCCGCTGTTCATCGGACAAGTCATCGGACTTACCGAAGACCCAATCCCAGAAGCCGTCCTCTTCCTCTTCCGGCCCGCCCCGGCGGGCCAGCTTCGGCAGTGCCGTCGCCAGATCGTCGTCGAGCTTGGCCAGATCGGTTTCCACCTTGCCCAGCATGGTGCGCATCTTCTTGACGTGACCTGGCAGATCGTCGCCGTTCGTGATCACCGTGGACTCGGCCACGGACTTGACCAGTGTCGCCAGTTCGCCCGCCCGCTGCAGCAGTGGTTTGGGGGGCTGCGATGCCTTCGGCGGTCCCATGATCAACCTGCCCGTCACGGCAGCTGTCCAGGCGTAGGCTTTGGCCGCACCCAGTTGCAGGAAGCCCATCACCGCCGGTACCGACGGCTCAAATTCCGGATTGCGTGACAACGGTTCCGCCACTGACCGTTCGGAAAGCGGACGTGTATCAGTCAGGCGCTGGGTTTCCCAGGCGCCATTGGCACCAGTGGCGGCCAGATTGACGGCCGCCAATGCCGGGCGCAGGGCCGGTGGCATTGCCGCCAGCATCGCCCGGGTGACGGGGGTGCGGGGCCGTTCCGGTTCCCCGGCAGCCTGTGTCGTGGCGGTTTGACCCGTCGCTGGCGCTGCAGACGTCGGCGGTTGGGTGCCGCTCTGTGGCACACCAGACGACGCACCGGACGAAGCCGGCACCCCGGTTGAGGGAGTGGGCACAGTCGCCTGCCCGCCAGGGCTCGGCACATCGGGCGGTGCCGGGGGAGCTGCCGATCCAGCAACAGGCGTCGGCATGCCGGGGGTGGCTGTCGAGGCGGCAGATCCAGTAGCCGCAGTCGGCACGTTGGGGTCGGCCGAGGGCACGACCGTTCCAGTAAGGGGCGACGCCACGCCGGGAGCAACAGCCGGACTTGCCGATCCTGAGACAGGCGCCGGCATGCCAAAAGCGGTTGGCAATGCGACCGGCGCACCGGTCGAGCGGGTGGCGGCAAAGGTCTGGCCCGTAAAGACGGGAGCGGTCAACGATGAAGCCCGCCCTTTGCCGGCAGCAGCACCCGGCCCCGCCGGGGAATGCTCCGCAACGTCGTCAGCCGAGCCGTCAGTGGGCTCGCGCAACGCAGCATCTTCGGGCGAAATGACCCGAGGCAGCGCCACGTCTGGACTGGCGCCCGGCAACTGCGGATTGCGCCCGATTTCGCCGGCGACCACGCCGCCCGAGGTCGTCAATGCTGCAGGATCGAACGCCGGTTGTACAGGCGCGCCATCAGGCACATCCTGCACCACCGGCGGCATGGTCGCCTTCTGCGCCTCGGTCGATTCCGCCTGAGCCCGGATCATCGACCGGATGGGTGCCGATAGATCCGGAATGGCGCCAGGCACACCCCTGATCGGCAACTGGAAACCACCAGACAGGGGGCCATCCGGGTCCATGTCGACCAGACCCGGCGGCATGGGACGCCGCTCGGCCCCGTCCGATTGCGTCCGCATCGTGCCAGGGGCCTGCGGTGGCGCTTCCCGTGCGATCGGATTGCGGGCAATGGCTGCAGACATGCGATCGCGGTTGGTCAGCAATGTCGGCTGACGGTAACGGTCGGCAGTTTCCGGCACGCTGTCCGTCGCCGATCCGGTTTCATCGACCGCCTTAGGATCCATCCCCGGAGAAGCGACAACAGCCTCGGTGCCGTCCACAGGCTGATCCGCCACCGGTGCGCCGGTGCGGGGATCGATGGCCGCTGCCGATGATTTGGGTGTGGTCATTGCGGGACGCACGACGTTGCCCGCGGCATCCCGGACCTGCGCCTCGGAGTCCGGCTGTTCGATACCCGCCGACGTCTGGCCTTCCGGCAGATCAGCGTGATCATCGCCTGTTGTCACAGGACCTTCGCCAACGGTGGCACGCACCGCTAAGGCGCCCGGATCAACAGCCGTTTTGACGGTCGACGATGGTCCCTGCGCAGCCGTTGGCGATGCCCCCACCTCGGTTGCCACCGTCTCATCCGTTTCAGCGGATGGCGCGATCAGCGGAGGCGTTCGTGTTGCACCAGCCCGGCCAGGCAGCGGCTGTGCATCGGTTCCGTGGTCCGGAACCCCATCGACGGGCTCGTCACCGTCGCTGGACTGCGCATCTGACGCCACTCCTCGGGCCACAACCGATTTGCCGGGCGCCGCTTTTTGTGACACGCCATCTGGCATCGCTTGGGCCAGATTCTGATCTATCCCGTCGGTGTCACCCGTCTGCGCAGGCGCATCGTCGCCGGCTTTCCGACCAAGAGTCGTCCGTGCCGCTACGCGGGGCGCTGCAGCTTCCGGCGTGACGGCATCGGGCAGCTCGGCCGGTTCCGCAGTGGCTGACATGGCGGTTTCGGGACCGAGACTTGCCGGGCGTGCCGTCATGTTGAAGAATGAACCGCCGCCACCGACGGCAGGACGCTCGGCCACCTGTCCATCACCGGCGGATGGGCCACTCGGTGACATCAGATTGCCGAGACCCAACTTACTACTGCCTTGCAGCTTGGATTTGAGGAACGCCATCGGATCGTTGGGGTCCCGTTTGATGGGATCAGCCCCCATTGGCGACGTATCGTCCAACTGTTCCGCCCCAGGGTTGGCGGGGTCGGCCGATTTAGACCCCAACCCTTGCGGTGCGGGTATCCCAGACGGCGGCATCGCCGCCGTGGGACCGGCCAGACGAACGGTGAATGCTGATGACGCCGGCTCAGCTACGGCATCAGCCTCGACGGGGGCATTTGCCTCCTGCGCCTTGCCGGCCCGCAGCGATTGGGTCAGCGCCGAGCCGAGGAAGGAACTGGTGCGACCCTGAGGCCGTGGGGCATCCGGTTGCACGTCCGGATCGGGCCCACTGGCCATGTCCCGGCCGTCAACGGCAGGCTCACCGTCCTCATGGACTTCAGGCAGCGGTACACCTGTTGGCATGGCACGTCCAGCCGTTGTGGCCTGGCGGACGCCAGTCGCCCCGGCGGTCCCGGCTGCAAGCGGACTTTCATCCGGCCTCGCGACCGTTTCGCCCGTTTCCGGATCCGCATCAAGCGATCCCAGCCCGGTTGACGCCACGTCCAATGCATCCGGATCGGCCATCGGTTGCAACGTCGATGGCCTGCCGCCAACCTGGGCCATCGGTCGCCCGTCGGGAGTCAGCGTCGCGGCCATGGTGTCGTCTGGAGACAGCGACGGATCGGAAGCGACATCGGTCCCATCGGCCGCAAAGTCGAAGTCCGGGTTCTCCACCAGCGCCGGGTTATCCGTGCCAATCGCCGGTTTGACCACAGATCCTGTCTGAGCTTGCCCAGCGGCAGGGTTCACCGTAGGCATCGTGGTCGTACCGGCCGGTACGACCGCACCAAAGGCGCCGGCAGCAGGACTGGCGACCGGGGGAGACGGCAGGACGTGAACCTCGCCGGACCAGCGCCGGCCGGTGGCCACAGCTGGCGTGGCGATGGCAATCTGCCGGGTAACCACCTGCGGCAGCGGTGGGGCCCAAGCCGGCTCGCCGTCGCCGATCGCCGCAGCGGTCGCACCTAGGCTCGGATCAGGCGCCGTTGACACCAAGTCCGACACCTGCCCGGGAGGCCGTGGCAAGCCTGGCTGGGCCATGGCCCGTTGTCCCATGAGCCCGCTTTGTGACGGAGTGGCGGCCCCTTCGAAATCGGGTGGCGTTGGCAGATCCAGCGGATCAACAACTTCACCCGGCGTTCCCGCAAAGGTACCGCTCGCCTGCGCCTCAGCCCGCTGGACCAGCCGCTCTTTCCACGTGGGCTTGGGCGGCGGCACCGGGACGTCGTCAAACAGAGAACCGCCAACCCGTGGCGGCGAAACGACCCATTGGGTGGTCTGCAGCGCCTGCAAGTCGGAAATCATCTGCATGGCCTGGTTCGACAGGACTCGGGACTGGGATTGCGCCGACGGCTGGTGTGACGACCTGGCAGGCGCACCGTCCATGGCGGCCAGAGTGACTGCCTGCTCCCGCCCGTATGGGCCCCAATCCTCACCATCGTCCGCACTGTATGGCTGACTTGCCGCCTCAG
Source organism: Candidatus Sericytochromatia bacterium (assembly GCA_014377495.1). Lineage (GTDB taxonomy): Bacteria > Cyanobacteriota > Sericytochromatia > JACMPN01 > JACMPN01 > JACMPN01. Next base: position 6,308 of record JACMPN010000027.1, on the reverse strand, counting down.
CGCCGGGCATACCGGTATCGGCTTCAACGAACTCAATGCCGGCAGGCAAGCCGACCATCGGCGCCCGGGCAGCATCGCCCGAGACCGTGCCATGCGGAGGCATTGCAGCCGTGCCGGCCTGGGCAGGGGCGTTCAACGTCGTTTGCCGGTCACCTCGGGCGTCCGGTGCAGGCAATGCGCCGCCAGCGTTTGGCCTGTCGCCTGTCTGAGGGCTCGATGTCGCGACAGGTCGGTCGGGATTGACCGGAGCGTCCGCCGCCGTGGCAGGCACGCCCGGCATCGCCTTTGTGGAACCCGCCGGCATTGGCGGATTGACCGGAGCCTCCGCCGCCGTGGCTGGCATTGCGTTTGTGGCGTCAGCCGGCATTGCCGGAGCGGCTGTCGCACCGCGAACCATTGCGGGATCGGCCCCTCGGCCATCCTGCGGCAAAGCGCCATCGTCTACGATCGGTTGCCGAGCCGCATCGACTCGGGGCGCTACCCCGGGTGGATTACCCTGCGTGGCGATGGCCGTGTCGGCCGGAACGGACTCTTTGGACACTGGCGAGCCGGCGGCGGCCACTTGGCCCGGGGGAGGAGCCTGGGCGACATTTGGCGTGGCTTGACGGGCTTGGATGGGGACGGCCGGATCTATTGTTTGGCCGACAGTGGATTCCCCCGAGCGAGACGAGACACCGGACGGAGTCACAGAGTGACTCACCCCATCAGGCGCAGCAGTTCCCTCACCGGTTTCCACATCACCTGGACGGACCTGACGTGGCGCCTGGCGTTCACCGTCGGAAGCGCCTGAATCCTGACCGGAGGAGTCATCATCCTCAGGATTGGCGGCCTTCGCCATCGCCCAGTCGGGTTCCGGTGCGCCAGCCATGCCGCCACCCAACTCGGGCATGTGACCGTCGCCGAGATTGCGGCCAGAGCGCAGGCCGCTGGTGCTGCTGCGCTCTGCAGCGCTCGTGCCCCCTGGCCCCGGGCTCTCGTCGGTTGCATGGCCGCCCTCGGCCGTCGTGGTAGCCGGTGCGGGGGCGGCTCCCTGGTTGTCGGGCCGAATCTGACCCGAACGGGCCACGATGTCGGCAAGGGCACCCAAACCGGGGGCCGTTGCCAGATCATTTGGGCGCAACGCATCTGTTGCGGCGGCGGCATTGGTCGCCGTGCGATCGGCCGGATTTGCTTTCGCCGGGTCCCGCATGGCAAATAGGTCGGCCAACCCCATGACATCCTTGGCCGATCCACCAAAAAAGCGCATCGGGCTCTTGGCGGCGGCAGGAGCCTCGGGAGCAGTTTCACTAGCCTGATCAGGCGATAGTGCCTCTGGCGCCTGCCCGACGCCCGACGTATCTGCCTGCCCGGAACCAGGCGCTGCAGGCACACCAGGCGCAGCAGGTACTCCGGCGGTTGCAGACTCAGCTGCTGGGCCGGCATGCGTTGTACTTGGCGCCCTAAAGCCAACAGTGGTTGCTACAGGTTGTCCGCCAATCACCTCTGATGGCGGGACCGCCGGATTTCCAGGGATCACACCGCCAGCATTGCGGCCATGCGTCGGGACCGCCTGGTCCGCCTTTGGCATCGCCTGGATTCCACGTTCCACGTCGTCAACACTGGCATTTTCAACCGAGCCTGCTACCAAGTCGGATACCTGAGCAGGCGGCTGCGGCAGTCCGGCTTGGACGTGAGGGGCACCAGTCGGTGGTCCCGTTTCCGGGGTTTGATCGGCCGACATTGGGACGCCAGTTGCACGACTGGCCAGGGGTGCAGTGGTCTTGATCTGCGGTGCAGTACCACTCGTCGGTGGGACAAAACCAGCCGCAGCGGGCACTCCCGGGACCGCACCGTCGTTCAATGTCGACATGGGGCCGGTATTGCCGTCAATGCTTGGCGTCGATGGCATTCCACCCTGGCCTGGGAGCGGCGTCTGACCACTGGCAACGGAATCGACTGCCCTCGCCGTTTCAGGCGGAGCCGGCAATTGACCGCCGGCACCAGGCACTTGTACCCCGGCATTGGATTGCCCGGGATTTGGACCGTCGACACGGGATGCCGGTAGCACCGGTGCGCCAGATTTGACGCCAAACTGACCGGCTGCACTGGAGATCGCCGGACTGGAAGCATCTGGCCGCACGATTGGTTGACCATCGGCGGGGGTCGCCGGTGATGCGGGAGAATGGGCCTGTGCAGGCACCGGACTGCCAGAATCAGAAGACAGTTGCGGCGCCGTTCCCGCCTGTGCGGGCGTTCGGCCTGTGACATCGGGCGGAATTATCTGCGGAGATTGGGCACGGGCAGGTGTTTGACCATCCGCAAGCGGCCCGATTGACGCCACGTCCTGTGATTGGGTCGGCATCGGTCCGCCCTCGAATGGTGCCAACGGTGTCACGGCGTCTGCATGAGCAGGTACCTGAGCTTGTGGTGTTGGCGCCTTCTGGCTCACTGCACCTGGCTGGGCAGGGATCCGGTCGTCCGCTTGAAGTGCCGCAGGCGTCGCATCGTCTGGCTGAGCCGGTGCCTGGCCGCCCATATCCAGAGCCGTCGGCGCTAACGGTTCTGCACCGGCCACCTCTCCTGACAGCGGTGGTGCCCCACCACTGGTGGCCGGCGGTTGTGCCGGAACCGGATTAGGGTTCGCCCCCCATGGTGAAGAAGCGACAGATCCTTCCGCCATTTTCTGCAGGATTTCGAGAGCTTTGTCTCCAGCTGAGGCTAACGGCGTTTCCGGAGCACTGGACTGATAACGGGCAGCCTGGCGACTGCCAAAGGGTCCCACAGGGGCAGCGGTGGAGGGTTGCCCGTCAGGTCCATCAGCGGTCAGCGTTTCTGGCGATTGATCTGACGCAGACACAATCCCGGGCCCAGCAGAGCTGAACGACTCGCCACCAGCGTCCCCACCAGCAGGCGCAATAGTCGTCTCTCGGCCTGCAGTCAGCCCCGACCCTCCCGCCTGGGCCTGTGAAACTGCGGCTGGCACCGGTTGAGTGTCAGCATCGACACTTCCGGCACTCGTTGGGACGGGTATCGCCGGCGAAACGTCACCGGCATCTGCACCTTCCACAGTTGGCAGCTGTCCCGGCAATGTCGGCGAAGTACGGGGTGGATCATGGCCAGGCGTGCCAGGACCTGGGACCGGCATGCCTTCCTGAGTGGCATCCGGTAACGCCTGGCTATGGCCGTCTCCAGCCTGGTTTGCCGGAGCCGGATTGAGGTCGGCTGTTGGCGCCGGCTGTTGACCAGCGTGTGACTGGACGGGGCCTTGGGTGCTCGGCTGCGGCTGGCCAAGAATGCCGGGGACAGGCTGTGACACTGCGCCGGGCGGCTGTGCAATCGCCTCAGCACCTGATTGCGGCATCGTTCCCTGTGTCTGTTCATTGGTTCTCAGGCCTGACTGAGGTGCGTTTTCCGGGGATTGGGCGTCAAACGCTGCAGACTGGCTGACAGGTGTCCCGGGTTGATGGGACGACGGTAGTTCAGCGATGTGTCCGAAAAGCGCATTTGGTGTCGTTCCGAACTGCCTTTCCGTCGGCACAGGCGACTGCACAACCGGAACATTCCCAGAACCTGTAACCGTTGGCTGACCGACGTTTTGGGCGGGCACAGTCCCGGCCTCTGGTACGAAACCAGGCACTGAGCCTTGGGCTGTCGGGCTGGCAGCGTGTGGCGAGGGTATCGGGGTCTGAGCATGGGCCCCCTGACCCGGTTGCCGGGCAGCAGGACTTGGTTCAGTGGCTGTGGGATCGAGGCCCAAAGCGACATTGTCGGCGAGTGCGTTCGCAAAAGGCCCGGCCCCAGGTTTTGCAGGTCCAGTGACAGATGAGGCCATTGCCTGACCTGGCATGCCGGGCGGCGACGTAGCATTCGTTTGAACTGGCGTCCCCTTGATCGGAGCGGCAACAGTGGGATCGGGAATTCCCGCGTCGGTAAACATTGCCGATGACTGTCCAACTACGACGGCATCTTCCTGAATACTCCCGTGCTGGCCATGTGCCCCAGTGGGAGACGCGCCCAAAGAATTCTGAACCGGGATGCCATGTGGCCCTGCCTGTGTCGCTACTTCGGGCAGGGATGCCTGTGCTCCTGGTGCCTGACCCGGCAGAACTCGCGGCGCTTCGGGGGCCATGTCGGACGAAAGCGGCTGGACCGCTGGGGATTGCCCTGGACCTTGCACCGTCGGCCCGGTGGGCGGGGGCCCTGCAGGCGCACTACCTGCCTGCCCAACGGACGGCACGTTTCCGGAAACCGGCTGAACCGAATGAGGCGGTTGGCCGGTGGTGCTCTCGCTGGCGGGTGCACCTTGCGGGACCCGGGCCTGCGGCAGGTCCGCATCGGACGACAGCATATCGCCCGTGAACTGGCCCGCCTGCTGCGTTGGGGCTCGCGAAATGTCGCTGATCGCCGGACGGCCCTGCGTCGTCGTCGGAGCTATCCCTCCGGTGGCACCGGCAGCGGTATCCGGACTTGCCGAGGTCAACCCGGGCGTATGGACGGTGCCATCGGACTGGCCATCACGACCATCATCAACTGGCAGGGTCCCGGCGGCATCGCCCATCACAGGTGAGTTCGGCGGAACGATCGTGGACGGCGGGACCGGGGGAGCCGGCATAGCAGCGGTATGGGCCAAATCAACTCTTTGTGGCGTGCCCGGACTTGGGGTCGTTTGCCCAGACGGGGGCAACTGGGGAGCACCCACGGTCTGAGAATTGACTGGCGTCCCGGGTGCGACGGGACCGCGGGGCTGAGCAGCGATACCTCCTGGCGCCTGGGTCACAGGGGGATCAAAACCCGGTGTTCCAGATGGACCGGCAACCGATCCAACCTGTCCTGAAGCAGGCAATGAGGACGGGCTCGCCGGATTCACGAAACCTGAAGATGCGCTCGGATTGCCCGATGACGTCGCAGCAGCCGGGATGCCCGGTTGACCAGCCATTGGGACGGTATTGGCGTCGCTGTCAGATTGACCAGCCGTCGATGCAGGATCATTCACATCGTTCAGCCGATTGCCCGCCGGTGAGGAGCTGGAGCCACTGTTTGGAGGGACACCGGTCGGCGTCGGACTGCCAGGAACGTTTGTGTGTCCATCGGCTGCGATTGGACCGGCAGCCGCGATTGGCTGAGCACCGGATGGGGTCGCACCCGTCGAAACGGCCGGCGCCTGGCTTATGAGAGGACTGCCCGGTGCGACACCGGGTGCCGCCGCCTCAGCCATCCCACCCGTCGACGATGCAGGCGCCTGCATCCCATCGCCAATACCAGGCGCCGCAGATGGGCTTTGCCCGATCGACTGAGGGATCTGAGGCGACACTGGATCAGGCTGACTGGAATGGGTCACGCCTGGCGAAGAATGAGCGACTGCTGCAGGACCGCCAGTCACTGACGGGGCAAATGGATCTGCCGAATTGGGCATGCCAACAACTGGCTGCTGCGGCACTACTTGGCCATCTGCCGACACCTGAGGGGAGCTGCCAGCCGGTGCAAACGCACCCTGGGGCTGCCCCATGGCCGATGGAATGACGGATGCCGGAGCCGACTGGCCGACAATCCCAGGCAAAGCGGGGTCGGAAGACAGGCCATCACCTGCTACTTCATGTGCAACGGACTGCGGGGCAGTGGTAGTGGTTTGAGGCTGAGGTGTTGTGGCGCCGGCTTGAGGCTGTGGCGCAGGGGGCGCCGGTGTGGGTGCAGCCGCCAGGGCTTCACCAAAGGCCCTCGGTACCTCGGGAGCGGTACCCACGGAAGGTGCGGCCTGCTGGGGAGCGGCAGTTGTCGCAACTTGCGCATGTGGATCGCCGCCGACCGACAAAGGTGCTCCCGGGGAAGGAGCCGTTGACGCTTGGTCGTACCCATTGGACGTGTCAGGTGCTTGTGCAAGCGGACTGGAGGGCACTGCAGGCGTTTGACGCAAAACAGCAGGCCTCTGAGACAGTGCAGACGCGGATGGGGCTTTAGGTTGAAGCTGATCTTGCACTCCGGGCACAACCGGGGCACCAGAATCAGGCCGATCCGGCGTTCCGGACACAACCGGGGCACCGGAATCAGGTTGCTGTTGCACACCTGGCAGAGCCTGAGCCCCTGCTAATGGCTGCTGTTGCACATCTGGCTGGGTTTGAGGTCCAGCCAATGGCTGCTGTTGCACACTTGGCAGAGGCTGAGGACCTGCTAATGGCTGCTGCTGCACACCTGGAAGAGCCTGAGACCCTGCTAATTGCTGCTGTTGCACACCTGGCAGGGCCTGAGCTTCAGCTAATGGCTGGTTCTGTATGCTGGGAGCGACAGCTGCAGCAGGTCCAAACTGATCCGGAATGCCAGGACCATTCGGCGTT
>JACMPN010000288.1 GCA_014377495.1 Candidatus Sericytochromatia bacterium | reverse complement strand
CGGTCGTCTGGCATCGAGTGGCTGCGCCAGGCTGCGTTAGCGTTCCTCACCGTACCGCCCCGGGTACGCTTCGTCACGCTGCCTTGCCTGACTTTGCCCCTCGACACCAGTCTCGGTCGGAGCTTTCCGCTCAGCCTCTTAGACGCTGTCCGGAAAAGCCCTGGCGAACAGCGGCTCCCCGGCATAGGGCCCGACACCGGCCAGTGCCGCCTGCGGATCGAAACCCGCCGTTCCGGCGTCATCGTCCGTGATTGCTGCAGCCAGCCGGAACCAAGCCCCTGTTGCTGTCTGGATTTCCACGACGAGCCCCGCTTGGCGACCGTTCGCCGTAGGCAGCCAGGCCTCCTGGGCCCAGAGGACGGCAATCGCCGGATACGCCAGTGCGGCAGCCTGCACCTGCGTGATGCTCGCCTGCTTGCCGGCTGCGCTACGCGAGGCCAGCGAGACCATCATCCGCCTGGCCCCCGCCCCATCGGCCAACAGATACGCTACGGGGGCCAGGCTGCCCTGATGCTGCAGCATCTCCTGCAGGTCGGCGAGCACGGCCTCGATCGCCCCGATCAATCCGCCAGCCGTGTCGGTCATCGGTTTCCCCCCGCGGTCCCGTCGATGCATCTCAGTCAGGGTAATCCGGAAACGTCCCGGTCAGCCATGATCCCGGCCCCGAAACGGTCCCCGCAATACCCCTTAAAAATTAAGTCTGGATTAAGAAAGGTTTTAACCTCGACTAACTACAAGGGATATATGGCGGCGCCGTCACCCTTGACGGTCTGCCCCGCAGCGATCTTTTCCCTGCCGGTGGGCGGGCTTGATGATAACCGAGGATGAGACCATGGCGTTGTCTGCACTGACCGGGGTGCGCCTGCAGGGCGTGCAGGTGCCGGTGTCCCAGGGTCGCCCGGCTCCGGCAACGACGCCGGCGATGCCGCTTGTGGTGGGTGACACTTTTCGGGCCCGTCCCGTCCAAGGGGGGTTGTCGGAGGCCCTGAAGGTTAAGCTGGCGGGCAACGTCCCCGGCGCCACCTTCCAGTTCGAGGGTCACCACGACCCCGTCGACCCCACGGCGCTGCGGCAAGCCGCCATCGTCGGCCGTAAGCCGCTGGGCGTGAGCCATGACGTGGCACTGGCGGCGAAACGGGCTGCCCTGGTGACGTTGCAGGGGGCTCAGGGCGGCTCGAACGTGGCCAATCTGGCCACCACCTCCCTGGCCGTCATCGACGGTGCCGGCAGCATCACGGCGTTCCGGCGGACCGAGTATGCCGACACGATCCTGGATATCGTGGCGATGGCGGCCGATGCCCAATTCCTGACGGCGATCTCCGGCAATCCGAATGCGATGAGCGCCCGGACGATGGCCCGCGGCATCATGGACACCCGCAACACCAACGCCGGCGAAGAGGCGACGCTGAACGGGATCGTCGTGGCACAGGTGAAACGTCTGGCCTCGCCCGGTTCTTATGTGGCCGGCCTGATCGACGCCAACCAGCAACTGATCCGCACCTTGACCACCGAGCTGGACAGGACCCAGCTGACCGATTTGGCCCTCAAGGACGTGGCGGTCGCCCCCGATGCGGACTTCGCCCTCGGCAACGACGCCCGCATCGTGCGGGCCCTGGCCCGGCAGGTGACACGGGTCCTCTCGGCGAACGACACCGCCCGGGTCCTGTTGCAATCCACGGCCCTGCGCCAGATCACCCGCATGGTCCCGCTCACCGCCCGGGTTGCCGCCGTGGCGAACGAGGCCCTGAGCCGGGTGGCTGCCGCCCCCAGCCTCGGCGCCCAGGATGCCGCCCTCAAGTACGCTCTGGACAGCATCCAGGCAGCCGCCGACGGCGACTTCT
>JACMPN010000287.1 GCA_014377495.1 Candidatus Sericytochromatia bacterium | reverse complement strand
GCCGGAATTTTCTACCAGTGGGTGGAGCTGCCCGCCATCGGGATCGGTCGCCGCTGGGTCTCCCGCCTGCGCCCCTAAGGAGGTGCCGACACCGGATGATGAATACCGATCGACTGGCAGCCAAACTCGCCCACCTGGCGGACTCTCGGGACTCGACGACCGTCAGAGCTGTCGGCCTGATCTCGACTACTGAGGGCGCTCTGGCGACGGCTCGGGCGACAGCGGTGGCGCCGCATCCTGGGCCTGCCGGGCCTGCGCCTGGGTGTCCTGTGACGGCCCCTGCAGGACGCCCTCCAAGGCCCCGGCTGCCGCTTCTTCCGTCGTCCCCTCCGAGACGACGGCGGCATTCTTGGCCAGGCTGGCCAGCCAGAGCCCGTTCCAATCAGCCAGCGCCCGGTTGACCTCGGCGCCGATGAGGATGATCAGGGCGGTGACGTAGAGCCATAGCATCAAGGAGATGATCACGCCGATCGAGCCGTAGACGACTTCGTTGCGGGAGAGCGTTTTCAGGTACCAGGCAAAGGCGCTCTGACTGAGCTTCCAGAGGAGCGTCCCCACCAGGGCCCCCGGCCACAGGTAGCGCCAGCCCACCTTGAGGCTGGGGACAAACCGGTAGATCGCCAGGAAGAAGCCGAACGACCCCGTCAAACTCAGCGCCAGGGCCGACAGTTTCAACAGCCCCTCATATTCGCCGGGCTGCATAAAGGGCTGGGCGACCGTGCCGAACGTCTGCCAGAAGGTTTCCGCCGCGATGGTCACCAGGACCAGCACGATGCCGAGGCCGATCACACCCAAAGCCTGCACGTACAACCAGTACCAGGCCCGCTCCTCTTTGGTCGCCCAGATGTAGTTCAGGGCGTAGGTGAGGGCAAAATAAACCTGCATGGTGGACCAGGCCAGTGTCCCCAGACCGATCAGCGAGACGGGCCCACGGGCCAGATAGGCGCTGTTCACGTTCGTCTGGATCAGTTCCCGCATCACCTGGGGAAACCCCTTCAACAGGCCGTAGATCAGATGTTGGGCCTGTGCGGGCTCAAAGAAGAAGCCCACCAGGGAGATCAGCAGCAGCAGCAGCGGGAAGAGGCTGAAGAAGACGAAATAGGACAGCATCCCTGCCCGGATGGAGACGTAATCCTCCCCATAGCGGACGGCCACCCGCCAGAGGACGAAGCCGAACACCGTCTGCTGCGAAAACCGCCGCCACCAGTCCATCAGCTTGGCGACCAATGGGTGGCGTTTGGCTTCCGGCTTGTCTACGGTCGCGGTCATGCCGACACCGGCTCGGGCCGGCCCATCGGCCTCATCGCTTGCCCAGACCCCGCTGGCGCACGATCTCGTACATCAGCACCCCAGCCGCCACCGAGGCGTTGAGCGATCCCGTCTCGCCCATCATCGGGATGCGGACGACCATGTCGCAGCGCTCGTAAGCCAGGCGGCTCATGCCCTTGCCCTCGGCCCCGACGACCACCGCCACCGGTCCCGTCAGTTTGGACCGGGTGAACAGCTCCGGCGCATCCTGATCGGCGCCGATGATCCAGAAGCCGTCCTTTTGCAACTGCTCCATCGCAGAGACGAGGTTGACCACCCGGGCGACCGGCACCCGGGCCAGGGCACCGGCGGCGGCTTTAGCCACGCTGCCCGTCAGCCCGACGCTGCGGTGCTTGGTAATGACCATGCCCTGGGCGCCCGCCGCCTCGGCCGTCCGCAGCACGGCCCCGACGTTATGCGGGTCCTCCAAGCCGTCGAGCAGAACCAAAAAGCGGTCCTCACCCTGGTCCCGAATCGAATCGAGGAGGTCATCCAGGTCGGTGAAATTCTCTTCCGCCAGAGAGGCGACGATGCCCTGGTGATTCTCACCGGCCACCATGCCGTCGAGCTTGCGGCGGTCGGCCTTGGCCACAGGGATGCCCCGGTCGCTGGCAATCGCCAAAATCTGGGCCAGGTTGGCCGTGGCCCCCTCGACGATCCAGATCTTGTTGAGGTTCTGACCGGCGGTCAGGGCGGCCTGAATGGCGTGGCGGCCATACAGGTAGTCGGTCATCGGTTTGGAAAAATCAGTCATCGGGTCGGTTGCTCATCTGGCATATCACTGAGGGTCATGGAAACCTGACGGCGCTTGCCGTCCCGTAAAAGTGTGACGGTGACTTTGTCGCCGGGCCGCTTGCGCTGGATCACCGCGCGCAGGGCGGCGATGTTCGGCACCGCCACCCCGTCGACACTGACGAGGATGTCCCCGTCCGTCAGTCCGGCCCTGGCGGCACCCGTGCCTTTGTAGACCTCGATCACCATCAGGCCCGGCTGCAGACCGGCCTGACGGGCCCGCTCCGGCGTCACTTCCTGGATGCCCACGCCCAGCCAGGGCCGGCGCACGGTCCCGTGGGCCCGCAACTGATCGAGTGCCTGCTTGGTCACCCCGGCCGGGATGGCAAAGCCGATCCCCTGGGCCTGGGCGGCGACGGCGGTATTCACCCCGATCACCTGGCCGGACATGTTGATCAGCGGCCCGCCGGAACTGCCGGGATTGATCGGGGCGTCGGTCTGGATGAACTGTACGGATTCGTTGATCGCCACCCGCCTGTGCAGGGCACTGACGATACCCTTGGTGACGGTCTTGTCCAGGCCCAGGGGGCTGCCCAGGGCCATCACCCAGTCACCCACCCGCACCGACGAATCCGTGGCGAAACGCAGCACCGGCAGCCCGGTGGCTTCGACTTTCAGGACCGCCAGATCGAGCAATGGATCACGCCCGACCAGCTTGGCGGGGAATTTGCGGCCATCGCTGAGGGTGACGATCACCTGGGTGGCCCCCTGGATGACGTGGTTGTTCGTGACGATCAGGCCGGACGAATCGACGATGAAGCCAGAGCCGAGCCCGCGCTGCTCGAAACTGCGCAACTCGGGGGCCCCGAAAGGATGGGGCATGACCTGCACCTGACGGCGGGCCACCGTGTCGATGTTCACTACGGCCGGACCGGCCATCTCGGCCAGATCGGCAAAGGTATCCACCGTCAGCGGCGCTGCCGCCTGTACCGGGGTCGGCGCGGTCAGTGGGACCGCCAGGGTCCCGGCCAACAGTACGACCGTCAGCCCCCTGTGGCCGGCACGGAGCCAGTCTTTGATCACTGCCACGTTCGTCTCTCCATGGGCGCTAGTGTAGCCCCGGTGACAGGCCAGGCGCCAGTGTCACTAGCCGGGGCGGTTACGTCCCTGCCCGCCGGGCCGGAACCGGGTCAGGCGGCTTTGGGCGCTTGCTCACCGCCCAGGATCTGGCTCTTGGCCAAGGTGAACTGCTTGCCAAGCGCCATTGCCTGCCGCTTGCTGACGTGTTTTTGCAGCATGGGCAGCATCGTCTGCTCTTCCTCTTCGACATGGTGCTGGATCATCTCCTGAAGGACGGTGCACTTCGCCTTGAATGATCGTTCGTCGGTGCCGTCCTCAGCAGTTCCTTGAGGATGAGGCCAGCGGCATGATGTTCCTCGTCCGCCTCCATGTGCATGTCGTGAGCTTCTTCATCCTTGGTCGCTTCGAGCAGGGGATGGACGAGCTGCTATTCGGCGACCATGTGCGGCTGCAGCAAATCCCGCAAGCGGGTGACGAGCGTCCGGCACTGCGCTTCGTCTTCGGTGGCCAGCAACTCCGTAAACACCGTCTCGACCTGCCGGTGGTCGTTCATGATCGTCTTGAAGACATCCATTTTCAACACCTTACGCACAGCACTGCCAAGGCCAACATGTTACTTAGCCCGTGCCGTTCCGCATGGACTCCCCCACCAGTGGCCGGCCTGTTGGCCCGATGACCCGGGACCAGCCGGCTCACGCCGCACAGTAAAAAAAGCCGACCCCTCACTTGGAGGGATCGGCCGAAGCTCAGGTACCGGATTTAGCGATTAGCGGTTTTGTGGGTGGCGATCAGGTAGTCTTTCCAGTTCTCGCCGCCGAAGGCGATGTTGCTGGTCTGGCTGTAGACCGGGTTGTAGGACT
>JACMPN010000286.1 GCA_014377495.1 Candidatus Sericytochromatia bacterium | reverse complement strand
GAACCGCCCCGCCCATGCATGTCAAAACCCTCTCTGTGGTTTCCGCTGTCCTGGCCTGCCTAAGCTGCACGCCCCTGCTGGCCCAATCCCAGGCCAATCCCCAAGGCGCCCGGGCTCAGGGTGTCGACGAGGGCGACACGGCACTACTCGAAGGCTTGCAGGCCGACACGTTCCGCTACTTCGTCGAGCAGAGTTCACCCCGCACAGGCATGACCCGGGACCGCTCCACAGCCGACAGTCCGGCCAGCGTGGCCGCCGTCGGCTTTGCGCTCAGTGCCTATCCCGTCGGCGTCAAACGGGGCTACGTCACCCGCGAACAAGCCGCCGCCTACACCCTGCGAACCCTGCGCTTCCTCTGGCAGGCCCCCCAGGGTCCGGGTGCAACCGGCGTCGCCGGCTACCGCGGCCTCTTTTACCACTTCATCGATCCGGAGACCGGCGCCCGGGCCTGGAAATGCGAACTGTCGACCATCGACACGGCGCTGTTGATGGCTGGCGTCCTGTTCGCCCAGCAGTACTACACGGCCGCATCGCCGGCTGAGACCGAGATCCGCCAGTTGGCCGACAAGCTGTATCGCCGTGTCGATTGGGCCTGGTCCATGGGTGGCGCCCCCAAGGTCAACCTCGGCTGGTCACCCGAGTCCGGCTTCATGCCGTACCACTGGGGCGGTTACAACGAAGGGATGATCCTCTACCTGTTAGGTCTGGGCTCGCCGACGTTCCCGCTGCCGGACGGCACCTGGAAGCAATGGGCCGCCTCTTACAAAACATCGCCGGGCAACGGCGCCCCGTTCGTCGCCTTTGGCCCCCTGTTCGGCCACCAGTACTCGCATGTCTGGGTGGATTTCAAAGGCCTGGCAGACCCCGCCATGGCCACCCTGGGCATCGACTACTTCGAAAACTCCCGTCGGGCCACGCTCGCCCATCAGGCCTACGCCATCGCCAATCCGAAGGGCTGGACCGGCTACAGTGCCCTGAACTGGGGCCTCACCGCCTGCGACGGTCCTGGCCCGCTCAAGGTCGTCGTAAATGGGACCAGCCGCGATCTGCTCGGCTATTCCGAACGGGGTATCGACAACACCCCCGACGACGGGACCATCGCCCCGACGGCGGCATTGGGCTCACTGCCCTTTGCCCCGGAACTGGTCCTGCCCACCCTGCGCCACTGGCGGCAAAATCAACCCGAATTGTTCGGCCGCTACGGCCCGTACGATTCGTTCAACGCTTCGGTACCGGGTCCGACCAAGTCGGGCTGGGTCGACAAGGACTTTTTGGGCATCGATCAGGGCCCGATCCTGCTCATGACCGAAAACTACCGCAGCCGGCTCGTCTGGGACGCCATGCGGCAATCGCCATACCTCCGGCGGGGCATCACCCGTGCGGGCCTCGTTGCCCGCTAAAGAGTCGCAATCCGGCCAATCCGGGGTCACATAGGATACGCACTTGGACACAACTGGAACGATCCGGCATACCGCACCGGCACCTTACCTATTTGGGGGCGAAATCCACTATTTCAGGCTCGATCCGGGCACCTGGGCGGACCGCCTGGCAAGTGCCAAACAACTGAACCTGAACACGGTCGGCAGCTACATCCCCTGGATCTGGCACGAACCGACGCCCGGCACCTTCGATTTCACCGGGGCGACCCACCCGCAACGGGATTTGCGGCGATTCCTCAATTGCATCGCCGAGTCCGGTCTGCAGTTCCTCGCCCGCATCGGCCCAGTCAGCAATGCCGAGCTGATCGGCGAAGGCGTGCCCCCGTGGGTGTTCGCCGACGATCCGGAAACCCAGCTCCGCCGCCAGGACGGCTCTTTGATGGCCGGGATGCCCTCCTACCGCCATCCGCACTTCATGACCCGGGTGAAAGCCTGGTACGAAGCCCTCCTCCCCGTCCTCGAACCCTACCTGGCCAAGCACGGCGGGCCGATCCAGCTGATCCAGCTCTGCAACGAGATCGACATGCCGACGTGGCTGAATCGCCAGGGCGATTACCATGCCCATGTCGAGTCGGCTTACCGGATGAGGACGGGCGTCCTCTCCGTGGCCCAGCCGAGCGGTCACGTGGACCATTGGCCCAGCGAGGAACTGACCGACTGGATGGCCTTCTACGCCCACGAGTTTGCCGGTTACGTCGGCGACTTGGCCGCCATGACGGCGGGCGTCGGCGTGCCCCTGATGGTCAACGTCGCCCAGTGGCGGGACCATTATGATCGGGGTCGCGGCCTCGATGCCCCGCTGACGGCAATGATGTTTCGGGACATGGCCGAGCGCGTGCCGGGGCTGCTCATTGGTGGGGACTACTACCCCCGCCATCTGGATTACGAAAACAGCCACGACATCGTTGTGGCCACCGAAGTCCTCCGCATGCTCGTACCTGCCGAGACACCCGTCCTCGTCCCTGAAATGCAGGCCGGCGGCAATGAGGATCGGCCCCGCATCTACCCCGCCGATCTGGAACTGTTGATCCACACGTCGGCCGGCCATGGCATCAACGGCCTTAACGCCTACATGCTCTGCGGCGGTGAAAACCCCGTGGAACTGGGCCTTTTCGGCAAGGAACACGATTGGCAGGCGCCCATCGGACCGGCTGGCGATCTGCGCCCCCACAGTGCCGTACTGGCCGACTTCGGGGCCTTTCTGGCCGCCGAACCCGCCTACAGCCTGAGCCGCAAAGTCGTCGACACGCATATCGGCTTTTATGCCCCTTACTACCAGACGGCCTACCTGCGGGGCGAAGCGGTCGCAGCCCTGGAACACCGACTGGCCGAGGTGTTTCAGGACGGTGTGCTGCGCCTGCTGACCCTGAACAATCTCCAGTACGACTGTGTGGACCTGCAACGCCGGACCGACCTGTCCGACTGCGCCAGCCTCTGGGTGTACGCCGAACCGTGGATGGATCGCCACACCCAGACCAAACTCGCCGACTACGTAAACCATGGCGGCCGGTTGGCGATCTTCCCCACGGTGCCGGTCATCGGCCACGACGGGGAACCCTGCACGATTCTCGCCGAAGCCCTCAACGCCCGACCGGCAGATGAACGGACCGAGCAGGTGCACCTCAACGGCACCACCCTGCCCCTGCGTGGCACGGCACAGACCTGGCCGACACTGGAGTCGGACGACGTCCTCGGCGTGACGGATGCCGGTACGGCCTGCGTCCTCAAGCGCACTATCGGCGCAGGCTCGGTGCTCCTGATCGGCTATGGCATGCGCCATCGCTTCGATCGCCAGATCACCATTGCCAAAGAATGGGCCCGTCTCCTGCAAATCGATCCTGCCCTCACAATCGAGCCGTCCGATGTATTGGGCGTCGTCCGCCAGGATGCCGACCGCTGCTATGTGACCCTGCTGAACTACCATGACATCGCCCGCAAGGTGACGGGTTCAGTGCGCTGGCAGGGCCAACAACGGCCGCTCGGTGCCGCCCCGGTGATCATGGGCCGCCGCAGTGCCCAGACGTGGCGCCTCGTGGGAGACGCAAACGGAACCAACAACGGACCGAAAGTGGAGTCCTGAATGAAGCTGCTGTGGGGGCTCGTCCTGGGTCTGGGCCTGCTGACGGGTTGCAGTTCCGGGCCGGAACCGCTGACCTTTTGGGCCATGGGCCAGGAAGGTGAACGGGTCGAGCCCATTTTGGCGCCCTTTCGCAAGTCCCACCCGGAAATCCAGCTCAAAATCCAGACCATTCCCTGGGGTGCGGCCCACGACAAGCTGCTGACGGCCTTTGCCGGTCAATCCACCCCCGATGTCTGCCAGATGGGCAACACCTGGATCCCGGAACTGGCCTCCGTCAACGCCCTGCGGCCCCTCGACGACTTCCTCGCCGGCACACCCTCGATCGCCCCGGCGGATTACTTTGAGGGCATCTGGCACGCCAACCACGTCGACAAGCAACTCTTCGGACTGCCCTGGTACGTCGACACCCGAGCCCTCTACTACCGCAAAGACCTGCTCGCCCAGGCCGGCTTCCAGTCGCCACCGGCCACCTGGGCCGAATGGGCGCATATGGCCAAAGTTTTGACGATCGATCGGAACGGCGACGGCCAACCGGAGCGCTACGGCGTCACGCTGCCAGCCAATCCCAGCGGGGTCACCGTGCCCCTGTTTCTGGCCTGGCAAAATGGCGGCGATCTCGTGAACGCCACGGCCACCGAAGCCACGGTAACGTCGCCTGCCTTTATCGAAGCCGTCTCGTTCTATGCCGAGTTCTTCCGGGTTCAGAGCTCACCCCGGGAAGTCGGCGGTCTGACGAACTTTCAGCAGGCCTTCGTCGATGGCGCCTTTGCGATGTTCATCAGCGGGCCATGGGATGCCCAAGGCCTGCATGAGCGGCATCCGGAAATGGACGGCAAATGGGCCGTGGCGCCATTGCCGGCCAAGAAATTGGGCGGTTCCCGGGCGAGCATGGCCGGCGGCAGCAGTCTGGTCATTTTCCGGGCGTCAAAAAAGGCCGACGAGGCGTGGAAACTGATTGAATACCTGTCTCAGCCCGACGTCCAGGCCAAATTCCATGCTGCCACGGCCGATCTGCCCGCCCGCCGCTCCGCCTGGCAATTGGCCGGCCTGAGTGCCAAGCCCGAAGCCATGGCCTTTTTTGCCCAACTCCAGGACACCCGCCCGGTTCCGAGCGTGCCCGAATGGGAACAACTGGCGGACAAGCTCGGTATCTGGACCGAAAAGGTCGTTTATGGCCGCATGCCGGCAGATCAAGCCATGACCAGCCTCCAAGCCGAAATGAACCAGATCCTCAGCAAACGCCGCTGGCTCCTGAGCCGGCCGGCAAAACCAGCGATGACATCATCTGCAGAGACGAGGCCCCGATGAACGGGCGCTTTACGGCGATTCCCTACCTCTTCCTGGCGCCCGCCATCGGGCTGCTGCTGGTCTTCTTCATGCTGCCCGTGGGGGCGGCCTTCATCCTCAGTTTCACGGACTTCGACCTATACGCCATGGGTGATCCGACCGCCTGGCGCTGGATCGGGGCGGACAACTACCTCAAGCTGATCGGCGATCCCGTCGTCCTCCAGGCGTTCAAGAACACGGCCTACTTCGTCCTCGTGGCAACGCCACTGTCCGTCGGCGCCTCGCTGGTGGCCGCTTTGGCGCTGGATGCCAAGATGGTACGGTTCAAAAGCCTGATCCGCCTGGGGTTCTTTGCCCCGGTCGTGACGACGCTCGTCGCCGTCGCCGTCGTCTGGCGCTACCTTTACCATCCGACCTACGGCTTGCTGAACTGGGCCCTGAGCCTCGTCGGCGTCTCCCCCATCGATTGGCTCGGCAACCCGAACTGGGCCATGCCGGCGCTGATCATGATGGCAGTGTGGAAAAATTTCGGCTACAACATGCTGATTTATCTCGCCGGGTTGCAAAACGTCCCCGCCGAACTGCGGGAAGCGGCCCGTCTCGATGGGGCCGGCGTCTGGGCGGAGTTTCGCCACATCACCGTGCCGAACCTGATGCCGACGACGAATTTCATCGTCGTCATGACGATCATCGGCTACTGCCAGTTCTTTGCCGAGCCCTACGTGATGACCAACGGCGGCCCGTTGAATCAGACCCTCTCGGTCGTCCTGCTCATGTATCGCGAAGGGTTCCGGTTCTGGCGGTTGGGTTATGCGGCAGCACTGGCCTTCGTCCTTTTTGCCGTCGTCCTCGCCATCAGCTCACTCAGCATCGTGCTCCGTCGCAAGGAGGCGAAATGATCAGCCCCTGGATCAACCGCCGTCGCCAGGCCATCGAACTGGTCGTCAACCTGGCGCTCCTGGTCGGCGTGTTATTGGTCATGGCCCCGTTCGTCTGGATGGTGAGTGCCTCCCTCCAGCCCGATGGCGCCGCAACGACGGTGCCGCCGGTCTTTTTCCCCACCCATCCCACCCTCGATCAATATCGGCGCCTCTTTGAGCGGCTGGATTTCCTGACGCATTTGGGCAACAGCCTGCTCGTCGCGTCCTTGGTCACGATCGGCAGTCTGGTCGTGAATTCCATGGCTGCCTTCGCTTTTGCCAAGTACCGGTTCAAAGGGCGGGATTCCCTGTTCGCCTTGCTGCTGTCGCTGCTCATCGTGCCGGGACAGGTGACGATGTTCCCCGTCTTCCTGCTGATGAACAAGCTGCACATGATCAACCACTTTTCCGGGCTGATCATCCCCGGCCTGAGCAGCATTTTTGCGATTTTCCTCTTCCGCCAGTTCATGACGGAAATCCCGGACGCCCTGATCGAAGCCGCCCGGCTGGATGGCTGCAGCGATTTCGCCATCTATTGGCGGATCATGATGCCGCTCTGCAAGCCGATCCTGGTGACGTTGGCGTTGTTCACCTTCATGGGCACGTGGAACGACTTCATGTGGCCGTTGGTCGTCATGACGGACAGCAGTGGCTATACGTTGCCCGTGGCACTAGCCAATCTGATCGGTGAACATCAGGGCGACACGGAGCTGATGATGGCGGGCGCCGTGCTCACCACCCTGCCGATCATGATCCTCTTCCTGCTCTTGCAGAAGTACTACATCCGCGGCATCATGGCCGGCGGCGTGAAAGGCTGACGTGACTCCTTCCTTTTCTTTGGCTGGCACCTGGCTCTACCGACCGGTCGCTGATGACGACGCCACCTACGACATGATCATCGCCAGTCACCCAGATGAATGGCAAAAGATGACCCTCCCCGCCAACTGGCACGTGGCCGGTTTGCCGAGCCAGGATGGCACCGTCTGGTTCCGCCGTTCGTTCGACTCGGTCCCCCATGACGGGCTGATCCCGCTGCTGACCTTTGCCGGCGTCGACTACATTGCCGACGTCTGGCTCAACGGCACATTTCTCGGCCATCATGAGGGCTATTTCGCCCCCTTCACCTTTGCCGCCGAAAGCCTCCAAGAAGGGCCTAACGATCTGGTCGTGCGGGTCTTCAGCCCCCGCGAAGAGGCCGGCCCCGTCTGGCCCCACCGCAAACGGGCCATCAAAGGCATTTTCGGCCACCACGACTGCCGGCCCGGGGCCTGGCATCCGACTTTCGGCCAGGACGGCAACACGGGCGGGATCTGGAACGACGTCACGCTGAGCTGGCGGCCGGCCGTCCGTATCCAGGACGTGCAAACCCTCGTCAGCCTGGAAGGTGATGCCGCCACGGTCGTGGTTCGCATCGGTCTGGCTGGCCTGACGGCGGCACAAAATCTCCCCGTGTACGTCACCTGTCGGGATGCCGCCGGTCGAATCGTCGATGAACGCAAAACCACCATTGTCGTCAGTCCCGAGGATCCGATCGCCAGCCTGGGCCTGCGCATCGCAGCACCGGAACTCTGGTGGAGCTGGGACCATGGCGATCAGCCGCTCTACGATCTCGACGTGGCCGTGGGCGACGATGCGGTCAGCCAGCGCTTCAGTATCCGGACGATCCACCAGGAAGGCGACGCCTGGTTCCTCAATGGCCAGCGCACCTTCCTGCGGGGCACGAACATCATCCCGGCCCTGTGGCTGAGCACGTATACCGCCGAACAGATCGCCACCGACGTCCGCCTGATGAAAGAGGCCGGCCTGAACATCGTGCGCGTCCATGCCCACGTCACCCGGCCGGAGTTTTACGACGCCTGCGATGCCGCCGGGCTGATGGTCTGGCAGGATTTTTCGCTGCAATGGAGCTACGACCTGAGCCCGGACTTCGCCGCCGAAGCGGTGAGCCAGATCAGGGCCATGGTCCGCCTCCTGCGCCACCATCCGTCCATCGTCATCTGGTGCTGCCACAACGAACCGGCCGGCCAAGAGTTCACCCTGGACCCGCTGCTGGTCCAGGCCGTGCGGGCGGAAGACGGTGAACGCATCGTCCGCTCCCATTCGGATTTTTCGGAGCATCCCTATCCCGGCTGGTACTACGGCCACACGCAGGAATTCGCCGCCCTGCCCGGTGCCCCGCTGATCAGCGAGTTCGGCGCCCAGGCCCTGCCTTCGGTCGAGACGTTGCAGACCTTTTTGCCGCCCGACAAGCTCTGGCCGGCCGACTGGGAAGCCTGGTCCTACCATGACTTCCAATACGAACAGACCTTCTGGGTCGCCGGCGTCGAACCGGGCGAAAGCCTGGAGTCGTTTGTCGAAGCCAGTCAGCGGTATCAGGGCGAACTGCTGCGCTATGCCATCGACACGTATCGGCGGGCCCGGTACAGCCCCATCACCGGGGTCTTCCAGTTCATGTTCGTCGACGGCTGGCCCAGCATCACCTGGTCGGTCCTGGACTATCTGCGTCAGCCAAAGCTCGGCTATCAGGTCCTCAAAGAGGTCTGTTCACCCGTCTACCTGTCGGTGCGCCTGGCGACTCCCGTCAGTCGGGCGGGTCTGCCCCTGCCGGTCAGCGTGATCCTGATCAATGACCTCCACGAGACGATCATTGGGGTCACGATTTCATTCCGGCTGCTCACTCTGGCTGAGTCTTGTGTGGCCGAATGGCCGGCGCAGCGGGCGAACATGGCGGCTGACGACAAGATCGACCTCAGCAAAGCATGGGAAAAGGCGCTAACCCTACCAACGGGCCAAGCCGGTTCTTACGTCCTGGAAGGCCGCTGCACGTTTGGTGCAAAAACACTGTCACTGGTCCGAATACCGGTCATTGTCAAATGCTTACCGGAAGCACTCGTTCCATTCAAAACAGTCGACATGGGATAGGGAAGGTCATTACCGTGCGTTTTGCCACGTCTTACGGTCATTTTCGCGACGACGGTCGGGAATATGTCATCACCCGGCCGGATACCCCGCAGCCTTGGGTGAACGTGATCAGCAACGGCGATTACGGCATGGTCCTTTCGCAGGCCGGCGGCGGCTTCAGCTGGCGCAGCCACAGCAACATGAACCGCCTGACCCGGTGGACCCAAGACCTGATCAAGGACGAACAGGGCCGATTCATCTACCTGCGGGACGAGGCAGACGGCGAGTTCTGGTCAGCCACCTGGCAACCGACGCAGCATGCCGCCGAGGACTTCAAATGCCGCCACGGCTTGGGCTACACCACCTTTGAACAGACGCACCGGGGGATCGCCAGCAGCCTGACGATGTTCGCCGCCCGCACGGATGCCTGCGAGATCTGGCTGCTGACACTGACCAACACGAGCGACCGCAGCCGCACGCTGACGGCGACGACCTACCTGGAATGGAACCTGGGCGCCGCTCCGGACAACCACCGGGAGTTTCACAAGCTTTTCATCGAAACGACCTTTGACCCGGCAGTGCGCAGCCTCATCGCCACCAAACGGCTGTGGGAAGTGCCCACCGACCGGGGACATTGGAATACGGACTGGCCCTATGTGGCGTTCCTGGGCTGCAGCGACTCGGTAGCCAGCTTTGAAGGCGACAAGTCCGCCTTTGTGGGCCGCCATCGGGGCATGCACCGGCCTTTCGCCATGGAGCAGACCGCTCTGGGCAATCACAGTGGCCGATACGGCGACGCCATCGGCAGCCTGCGTGTGCCGGTCGAGCTGGCGCCGGGCGCATCCCACACCGTTGTGTTCGTTCTGGGTGCAGCCGATACCCAGGATCAGGCCCGCACCTGGTTGCAGTCCTACGGCAACGTCGATGGCGCAAAAGCCGCCCTGCAGGACGTCGAGACGGGCTGGAACGACCGTTTGGCCGGTGCCACGGTGGAAACACCCGACCCGGCCTTTGACACGATGGTCAACGTCTGGCTGCGTTATCAGGCCATTTCCTGCCATTTATGGGCCAAGGCTGCCTATTTTCAGCAAAGCGGCGCCTTGGGCTTCCGTGACCAGCTGCAGACGAGCCAGATCTGGCTGCCGTTGGATCCACCCCGGATGCGGGAGCAACTGGTCCTCCATGCCCGCCATCAGTACCAGGCGGGTAACGTCCTCCATTGGTGGCATCCGCTGACGGACGAAGGCCACGCCACGGACATGACCGACGACCTCCTGTGGTTGCCCTTCATGACCACGGCCTACCTCAAGGAAACGCTGGACTGGGGGCTGCTCGACGAGGTCGTCCCCTACGTCGATGGCGAATCAGGGACCTATCGGGAGCACTGTGAGCGTGCCATTGCGCTCGTGCTGTCCCGGTTCAGCCCACGGGGTTTGCCATTGATCGGTGCCGGGGACTGGTGTGACGGCTTCAGTGCCGTGGGCATCGACTGGAAGGGCGAGTCCATCTGGCTGGGCCATTTCCTCTACAAGCTCCTGGTGGACTGGGCCGAGATCATTGGCGAGCGACTGCCCACCAACACCGACAAACTGCTGGCCACCGAGTGGCTCGATCGGGCGGCGGGCCTGCGGGCAGCCGTGAACGAACACGGCTGGGAACACGATCGCTACATCTGTGCGACGACCGACGACGGCAGCCTGATGGGCAGTGCCACGAACACGGACAACCAGATTTACCTCAACTCCCAGACGTGGTCTGTGCTTTCGGGGATCGCCGATGAATTCCGGGCCCGCACGGCGATGTCGACGGCCCATCGTCTGCTCGAAACGCCGAACGGCATGCAACTGCTCTGGCCGGCCTATCACACGCCGGATCGTGGTATCGGCTACATCACCCGCTACTCCCCGGGCTCCCGGGAAAATGGGGGTGTCTACATGCATGCAGCCACCTGGGCGATCATGGCCAACGCCCAACTCGGCAACACCGTGGCGGCCTATCGGCTCTTTAATCAGCTCAACCCGATCAGTTCCGCTAACCGGGACATGGAGCGTTATGCGGCGGAGCCCTACGTGTTACCGGGTAACATCGACGGCACGGACTCGCCCAACGTCGGTCGGGCCGGCTGGACGTGGTACACGGGCGCCGCCGGCTGGCTGCACACGATCGCCCTGAACACGATCTGCGGGTTGCAG
>JACMPN010000285.1 GCA_014377495.1 Candidatus Sericytochromatia bacterium | reverse complement strand
GTGGCCGGCCCGGATCCGGCACCCAGAGCCGTCTGGGTGCCACCGACGTCGCCTGCCGCCACAGCCACCGCGGGGGCGGTGACGGCCACGCCGTCGGCGGTGGCACCCGTGCCGTTGCCGTGCTGGAGGATCTTCAGCAGCTCACTCTGCTCTTGCCGGATGCGGGCGATCTGTTCGACCAGATAGCGGTTCTGGGCCCGCAGTTTTTCGACTTCGGCGGCCCCGGTGACCAGCATGATGAAGCTGCCGATGACGAGCAGCATGAGGATCCCGATCATCAGGTACATTTGTGAATCCACTTACTTGGTTGTCCCGGCAACATCGGACTGGCCGGCGTCAGAGCCGGATGCCGCCGATGGCGATGCCGCTCCTTCGATTGTCACCTTGTCCATCTTGTCGCCGCGAACGATTTTGTTGACGACCTCCTGCCCCTCGATCACCCGGCCGAAGACCGCATAACCGCCGTCGAGATGGGGGGCGGGGCCCATGGTGATGTAAAACTGGCAGCTGGCGCTGTTCGGGTCGGAACTGCGGGCCATGGCGACGACGCCGGGGCCGTCGTGCTTGAGCCCGGGGACAACTTCCAGGGGAATGTTTTTGCCGGAACCGCCGGTGCCGTCACCCTTGGGGTCGCCGCCCTGGACGACGAAGCCCGGTTCGACCCGGTGGAAGGTCAAGCCGTTGTAGAAGCCCCGGTCCACCAGGCCAATGAAGTTGCCGGTGGTCACGGGCGTCTCTTTTTCGTAGAGCTTAAAGCGGATCGTGCCGTTTTTCGTGTCGATGCGGACGATGCGGCCAGTTGCCGTGCCGGTGCCGGTGGTGTCGCTGCTGCTGGTGCTGCAGGCAAAGAGGCTGACGGCGGTCAGCGCCAACAGCGACCAGTTCAGGAACGTTTGGGACACGGTGGAGGCTCCTTAAGTGAGGGCGGAAAAAGAGGTGGGCAGGCAGCTACTCGCAGGCAGGCATTGCAAAGTTTAGCGGGGCCGTGCCCATCAGACAAGCAACACCGCCGGGACAGGACGCCACCAGCCGGGTCGCTCCGCCCAACGTCAGCTGACCTTCAGCCCAGCCGGCCCTGCAATTCGGCGGCCGCCATTTGCAGGGCCGGCCGCTGGTCCGTGGGGATCTCCAGGTAGGTGCAGGCCGCCTCGAAATCCCCCGGCCCGAACGCCTTGATCAGGCAATTGAACCAGCGGATCACCGTGACAAGCCCCCGGACCATCTTGGCGTCCGTGACGATGGCACAGTGAAAGCGCTTCAGCTTGTATTCCTGCCGCATCGTTTCTGGCTGTTTGCGCTGGCGGCCGTCGGGAGCCCCGCCCCCGGTGTTGCGGGCCGGGAAGGCAGGGGCGACCGGTTTGCCGGCTTGGTGGGCAGGGGCATTAAGCGGGTTGCCTTTCCGCTGCATTCGCCATGCTATGATGCACCGGTCTTTTGCCTGTTCCCTGCCGTCCTTACGTCCTGTGATGATGCGGTGCATGGCTCTAGTGCCCCGTGACTCTTCCACCGACGAGACTTCTGAACGATCATGCGTATTCTGGTTTCAAACGACGACGGCATCATGGCGCCGGGCATCCGTGCCCTCGCCGAGACGCTGGCCGTCGCCCATGACGTATACGTGGTGGCCCCCGACCGGGAACGCAGCGCCACCGGTCATGCCCTCACCCTGCACAAGCCCCTGCGTGTCGAGACGGTCGACTTCTACAAGGGGGTCAAGGCCGCCTGGGCCCTGAACGGCACGCCCTCCGACTGCATCAAGCTGGCCACCGGTGCCCTGCTGGACGCCCCGCCGGACATCGTCGTCTCCGGCATCAACCGGGGCCCGAACCTGGGCATCGACGTCATTTATTCCGGCACCGTCTCCGCCGCCGTCGAAGGCATGCTGATGGGCTACCCGTCCATCGCCGTCAGCCTGGCTGCCTTTGACGACCTGCATTACGCCACGGCTGCCGACGCCATCGCCCTGATGGTCGGCGACGTCGCCGCCTACCCCTTTCCGCCCCGGACGCTGCTCAACGTCAACGTGCCCAGCCTCCCTTCCGCCGAGATCGCCGGCACCGTCTTGACCAAGTTGGGCGTGCGGAAGTACCACGACCGCTTTGAGACCCGGGTCGACCTGCGTGGGCGCACCTACTACTGGTTGGCGGGCGAGATCGTCGACGTCGTCGAGGATCCGGCGGCCGACGTCATGGCCATCCGCAACCATCAGATTTCCATCACCCCGGTCCACTACGACCTCACCTGTTACCCGCTGCTGCGGGACATGGAAGCCTGGGGCCAAAGTCTGGCAGCAAAACTCGGTCATCCTCGGACAAAGGAGTCTTAAAAAGCGATGCGTATCGGCGTACCCAAGGAAATCAAGAACAACGAATATCGGGTGGCGATGACCCCCGCCGGGGTGACGGCCCTGACCCGGCACGGCCACCAAGTCCTGATCGAGCGTGGCGCCGGGTTGGGCTCGTCCATCCCCGATGCCGAGTACGAGCGGGCAGGCGCCCTGATGACCGGTTCGGCCGCCGAAGTCTTCGGCGGGGCCGACATGATCATCAAGGTGAAAGAGCCGCTCCCCGGTGAGATCCCCATGATCCGCAAGGGTCAGATCCTTTTCACCTACCTGCACCTGGCGGCCGATAAGGCCCTCACCGAAGGGTTGCTGGCCACGGGCTGCACCGGCATCGCTTACGAGACGATCCAGATGCCCAACGGCAGCCTGCCTTTGCTCACCCCGATGAGCGAGATCGCCGGCCGGATGGCCGTGCAGTGCGGGGCCCAGTACCTCGAACGGCACAACATGGGCCGTGGCGTCCTCCTCGGCGGCGTCCCCGGCGTGCCGCCCGGTGACGTGGTCATCCTCGGCGGCGGCATCACCGGCACCCAGGCCGCCAAGATCGCCCTGGGCATGGGCGCCAACGTGACCATCCTGGACACGAACCTGGACCGCCTGCGCTACCTGGACGACATCCTGACGGGCCGCATCAACGTGGTCATGTCCGATCACGAGACGATCGCCCGCTCGATCCGCTACGCCGACTTGCTGATCGGCGCTGTGCTGATCCCCGGTGCCAAGGCCCCGACCTTGGTCACCAAAGAAATGGTGGCGACGATGAAACCCGGTTCGGTGATCATCGACATCAGTGTCGATCAGGGCGGTTGTGTCGAGACGATCCACCCCACGACCCACTCCGACCCGGTCTATGTCGTCCACGACGTCGTCCACTACGGTGTGGCCAACATGCCCGGCGCCGTGCCCCGGACCAGCACCTTTGCCCTGACGAACGCCACCCTGCCCTATGCGGTGCAGCTGGCCAACAAGGGGTATCCTGCGGCATTGGATGCCAACCCGGTCCTCGCCAAAGGTCTGAACGTCCATGACGGCAAGGTGACCTACGCCGCCGTGGCCTCGGCCCACAACCTGCCTCTCGGCAAGTAATCGGGCGGCGACCGCCGTTTGCGGCGGCCGCTCACCGGGAACAAGATTTCTAGCGGCCGCCGGCCGTCAGGGATCACCCCTATTCCTCACCCTGAAGGAGAACCGCTCGTGCGCCGGATCGCTGTTTCGCTGGCCATTGCCCTGACCGGGCTTTTGAGCGCCTGCGGCCAATACACCAATTTTCCCGCCCGCATCCACATCAGCGGCGAATCGAACCTGGTCGGTGAGGTCACGTATGCCTTTGACTCCGCCAACAAGCCGGCGGTCACGGTCAAAAACCCCAAGCTGACCCTGGTCGGTGAGGCCGGCAGCATCGGGATCACCTTCGACAAAATGAACATCACTTACACCGGTGTGCCTGACACGTTCCCCAAGTTGAACCTGACGACGGGACTGCGGGTCGATTCCTCACACAATTTCGAGCGCACCGTGGCGGGCGACAAGACGATCGTCGCCAAGTTGGTGCAGGGTAAGGGCGTGATGGACCTGCCGGTCGTCACCCCGGAAGTCATCAAAATCGGCAACCCCTTCAATAACGCCGGCGGTTTCATCAGCACGCCGATCTCGGCCATCGTGACGCTGTCGGGCGTGGATGACGCGCTCTGGCCCGTCGAGATTCAGTTCGGCGTGCCGATCAACTTCATCCGGCCGGGCAACTAGACAGCCGTTCAAGACGCAGGCGGCGCCAGAATGGCGCCGCCGCTGGGTGAGAAAGTGGGGGTGACTGCGATGGCGTTGGCCAACCTCGGTTTTCCCCGCCGCAGCCGTGCCCGGCGCAGTCACCGCCAGCGGGGCCAGGCGCTTGTCGAATACGCCCTCGCCCTGACGACAGTGTCATTGGCGTTCCTTGCCGGTGCACACGCCATGTCCGGCATCTGGGAAGCCCAGTTGGCCAGCCTGGCCAGCGCCATGAGTGCCGATTCGATCAAATCGGCGTTCTGAGCGGCCGGGTACGTGCCGGCGTTTGCCGCACGCACCCGACCGCTTTACCGCGACTCATTGCGCATTGGTCAATAGATCACGCAGGTGAATCAGTCGGGCCCGATCCCGTTCGCTGATCGTCGGTTTCTTCAGCAAGTCATCCAATTCCTGTTGCAAGGCAAAAAACTGTCTCGTCATCAGGGGCCTCCTTTTCCCTATCTGCCGTAATAGATGGAGAAGGCGCCGATTTGTTCCCGGGCTCGGCTAAAAAGTGACGGTTGGGACAGGGACGGCTTCGATGTCCCCGATCGACAGATGCACCTCCATCGAGCCTGTCACCCCGGCGGGCACGGCGCCAGCGAGATTGGCACCGTTCATCGTCACCGGCACGGGCACAGCGATCCGGTCGCTGCCGATCAGGTTGAGGCGATGGTCGCCGGCGTAGGCACTGAAATTGCTCCCGGTCAGTTGCAGGGAATGCCCGGCGGGGCCGGGAACGACGGTGGCGGACTCGATTCGTGGGGGCCCCGGCAACAGTTGGAGCGGCTGGACGGCCAGTTGCCAAGTGCGCCCCGTCAGTTGCAGCTCGGCTGGACCTGATGGCAGGGGGGTGGGCAGGGTGAGCCGCAATTCCGTGTCGCTCCACTTGGCCAGGGGCAGGGTGGTGCTCGTCGGCACGGTTCCCAGTGAGGCGGTCCCCACTTCCAGGCCGAAGCCCATGCCCGTGATCTGCACCGTGCCACCGGGCGGGACCTGTCTGGGAGTGACGTGGGGCAGGGTGAAATCGATGAGGCTGTCACTGTCGTCACTGGCCATGAAGGTGCGGCTGTAGCGTTGGCGCACGGCGGTGTTCCCTGTCGGGCCGTAGATGCCCGTCAGGCGGCGCAGACCGGGGACGACCGGGTAGAACAGGAACGGCGTCCCGTTCACCGTCGGCACGGGCGTGAACGTCGGCGAGAGCGGGTCGTCGACGCTGAGGCTGCGCAGGGTGTCCTCCGGCATGCGGGCCCCGTACAGGGTGCCCCGGACTGCGCCCGCATGCCGGAGGAGGTCCCCATTGGGAGCAGGCAGCCGCACGCCGCTGGCCCTGATGTCGAAGGCCGTGCGGTCCCGATTGGCCTTGAGGATGGCCATGGCGATACGGTCGCCGTCCATCAGGCTGTAGTCCTGGGAAAACTGCTGGTTCATGCCGGTGACGAAGGTTTGCAGGTCGTCGGCGGCGAGCTCGCGGGCGACGACGGCCGCCAGGGAATCAGTCGGCGCCAGTTGCCAGAGTCGGCGCAGTGCCGCACCGACCGGGGTGGCGGCGGCGCTCGCCTGCCCGCGAAAGCCCTCGGCCGTGACCGTCAGCCAGCCCTGCAGCACGATGCCGGGGATCGGCCGGCCGTCGATGCCGTAGCCGACCACGGTGACGGGCCGGTTTTCGCCGAGGGGCACGGCGGCAAAGGGCACGGCAAAATGGAAGTCCGGGTCAAGGGCGGCCTGGGCCGTCATCGGCGTGGTCAGGCCCGGACCGCCGATCTCCGCCTGGACGAGGACGACGGACTGCAGGGAGACGGCCTGCACCTGCCAGGATCTGGACTGCACCTGCCAGGCGGCCGGCTTCGGCAGTTCACCCCGCACCACGGCCGTGGCGGCCTTCGGCGACACTGCCGGCACGACGGGTGTCGGGCTGCAGGCGACGAGGAACAGACCGGAGACGAGCCAGCGGCGCATCAGAAATTGCCTCCCACGTTGGCGCCGCCCGTATCGCGGGTGACCGTGACGCCAACGTCGTTGCTGGTCACGCTCGTCTGCCCGTCGGTGACGGTGACGCGGAAAACGAAGCGGCCGGCCGCATCCGGTGTCCAGACGCTCTCGGCACGGTTGCCCCGCACGGTGGTGGGGCTGATACGGCCGGTGGTCAGGGTCGCATCCGGACTGCCGCCCTGCCATTGGAACTCCCAAGCGGCCAGATCCCCGACGACTTGTTCGACGGCGATACTGAGGACGACGGGGTAACCGACGGGGACTTGGGCCGGTTGAGCGGAGAGGGTGTTGAGCTGGATCGGGGCGTTCGTCGGTCGTGGGGTGGGGCGGGTGCCTGGTTTGATCTCGCTGCCGGGTGGCAGGGGGCGCAGGCTCAGGCCGAAGGCGAGGGGAAACCCTTTGCGCAGGCTGGCCATGATGGCCAGCCGTTCTTCGCCGCTGAAGACGAGCAGGGGCAGCATCTCCACCTGGGCCTGGGCCAGAAGGCCGGCGTGCAGCGTGGTGGTGGCTTTACCGAGGGCCAGGACCTGCGAGTCGCTGCCGACGGCGGCGGCATACACGGTGAGGTTGCCGACGGGCAGGTTCGCAAAAGTCTGGCGGGCCTGCGCTCGGGTCAGCAGCCGGGCGCCGACGACGGCCCCGTCCTGATCGACGACGACGGGCACCGTCACCGTCGCGCCGGGCAGGGTGGCCGTGTGCAGCCCGGGGAACCTGACGGCAACACTCAAGCCGCCGGTGCTGCTGCCGATGCAACTGCAGCACAGCGCCAGCACAACGGCCGGCAGGGCCCGGCAACGCCAGTCAGATGACCTGGGATTCCGCAAACGCTTCCCCTCGGGCGAACCGCTCCAGGCGCAGTCCCGACAGATCGATCGGACTCGTGCCCGTCAGGATCAGGCTGGCCAGGTTGTCGCCCACGGCCGGTGAATGCATGATCCCGTGACCACTGAAACCCGTTGCCAGGATCAGCCCCGGTGCCCCGTCGACCGGTCCGAGGATCGCATGGTGGTCCGGGCTGACGTCGTAGAGGCCTGCCCAGGATCGCCCCATCTGGGCCTCTTCGAGCAGGGGATACCGCTCCAGCGCCGTCATGATCACGTGATCGGCAAACGGGCGGTCGACCGCCGTGTTAAAGCTGGAAGGCTCGTCCCGGTTGACCATGCCGATGAGCAGAGCCCCCGTTTCCAGCCGGAAATAGAGCCCCGTGCCCATGTCGACGACCATCGGCAGCTCTTTGGGCAACCTGTCGAAGGGCATCGTTGTCAGAATCTGCCGCCGATAAGGTCGTACCGGCACGTCGACGCCGAACCATTTGGCCACGGCCGGGGCGAGCGGGCCGGCGGCATCGACCACGGTCTCCGTGGCGATGGAGCCCGCCGTGGTCTGCACACCGGTCAGTTTGTCACCCGTCCGGCGGATCCCCGTCGCCTGGGTCTGGAACCGGAAGGTGACCCCCAGCTCGCGGGCCTTTTTGGCGTAAGCCGAGAAAATCGCATGGGGATCGACAAAGCCGTCCTTCGCACAGAAGGTGCCGCCCACCAGGCCGTCCAGGCTGATCCCCGGGACCCTGGCGGCGATGTCGGCCGGGCTGTAGCGTTCGACAGGAATGCCCAGCCGGGCCCAGAGGGCCAGCTGGTCGTCGAAGGACGCCATCTGCGCCTCGGACGTCGCCATAAACAGGTAGCCGTCCTGGTGGAACTCGATGTCGGCGTCCATCTCGTCTTTGAAGTGCTCAAAGCGGGTGATGGCGTACTGGGACATGCGGGCGTTCACTTCGCTGGCGAACTGGTGCCGGACGCCGCCCGCCGACAGCGAGGAGTTCTCGGCCCCTTCAAAGAGGTTTTTTTCGATGACCACGACATCGCGGCAGCCACGGGCGGCCAAGTGGTAGGCGATGCTGCAGCCGATGATGCCGCCGCCGATAATCACGACGCTTGCTGTGTCCATGGCTTCCTCGCGGCTGCTGGGATCAGTACGGTGTGGGTTCGATCATGGCACTCTAACGCCAGCAAGCCATCATCACAAGCGATACATGCGCTTTGGGTGCGGAAGGGGCCTGCCGGGGGCGTCCGCCCAGGTCTTATTTTGTCGAGGCCGCCCAGACGCCTCCCTGACAGGCCCTTATTGGGCGATTAGTTTGCCGTTCTGTGCATCGACCACGATCATGCGTTGGCCGAGGTCTGCGGAAATCTGCCAGGCGATCTGCGGCAGGTGGGCGCCCCAGGTACCCCGCACCAGGCTGATCCGGTCGATCCGGTCGTCGGGGGCGGTCGAGCCCAGGGCCTTGCGGGCGACGCCGGCCGCTTTGTCCGAATCGATCTTCCAGTTGCCGCCGATCATCAGGGGCTGGTAGGCATTGCTGACCGGGGCCGTCGGCGTGGAGGTGATCTTGCCCTGGCCAGGCACCGTGATCACCAGGGTGCCCACCTTCGTCGCCGAGACGTAGGTGAAGTCCCAACGGGAATAGGCCGTGTTGCGCAGGCGGCTGTTGGCGTCGAGGTTATAGCCGTCGGCGGCGATCAGAAAGGAGTCACCGGCCCATTTGAGGGCCTGGCGGCTGGCCTGGTTGGCGATCACCTCCGCCGGACGGCCGGCGATCCCGGCGGCACGGGCCGTCAGGCCCGGCTCCAGGCCGCATCCGGACGTGCCCAACATCAAGCCCCCGACCACAAGACCGGTTAAGGCGAAATGAGAGGCTTTGCTAAACATCGGTTAATTCCTTGCTTAGCGGGAGTTTACCAAGCCCGGGAAGCCCTGGCAACCACTGGATTCCGGCGCCATGGGGTTACCAAGCCGTTCAGAGTGGCGGCCAGTGCCTGAGACGGGCTTCCGAAAAAGACCGCCAATTTGCGACCGGCCGGCACCCGCTACTTGTGGACGGCCGGCGCCGCCGGACTGGCATCCGGCGTGAGCAGGTGCTGCTCCCAGAAGTACGACAGGGCCCGGCCGTAGTAGTCCTTGTTCGACTTTTTGGCGAATCCGTGGCCTTCGTCCTTGGCCATCAGGTACCAGACCTTGCCGCCGTTGCTCCGCACGGTCTTGACGATCTGTTCGGCCTCGCCGACCGGGACCCGGGGGTCGTTCAGCCCTTGGCCGACGAACAGGGGCTTGGTGATCTTGTGGGCATTGGTCGTCGGGGAGATGCGCAGCTGGAAGGCCCGCATCTGGGCGTCCCGCTCGTCGCCGTACTCGACCCGGCGCAGGTCCCGCCGGTAGTCCTGGGTCTTTTCCAGGAAAGTGACGAAGTTGCTGATCCCGACCATGTCCATGCCCGCCCGGATGCGGCTGTTGTAATGGCACATCGTCGCCAGGGTCATGTAGCCGCCGTAGGAACCACCCATGACGCCGACCCGGCTGGCATCCAGATCGGGCTGGGTGGCGATCCAGTCGAGCAGGGCCCCGATGTCCTTGACCGAGTCCTCCCGCTGGAAGCCGTTGTCGAGGGCCAGGTAGGTTTTTCCATACCCCGTCGACCCCCGCACATTCGGTTCCAGGATGGCGATGCCCAGCTCCTTCAGGTAGTACTGGTACATCGGGCTGAAGACAGGCACTGACTGGCCTTCCGGGCCACCATGGATGCTGATGATCACGGGCATCTTGCCCTGGGCCTTCTGTGGCTTGTAGACGAAGGCCGGGATCTGCCGGGGTTTGCCTTTGTCGGAGTCGAAGGTCGGATAGTGGATCAGGGTGGGGACCACAAAGTCGTCCGTGTTCAGGCCACCGACTTCAGAACTGGTCCAGCGGGTGACGGCTTTTTTGGCGAGGTGGATCGAAAA
The DNA here is from genome assembly GCA_014377495.1 of Candidatus Sericytochromatia bacterium. GTDB lineage: Bacteria > Cyanobacteriota > Sericytochromatia > JACMPN01 > JACMPN01 > JACMPN01. The sequence goes on along the minus strand of JACMPN010000285.1, from coordinate 9,098 downwards.
GACGTCGCCTGAGGTTTTCGGCGTGTTCAGCGAAAAGCCCAGCTCCGTCCCGGCCGGGTTGAAGCGCAGATCGGACAGCTCGCCGATGGGCAACGCCGGCAGCGAAACGGGTTTGCCCGTCTTGAGGTCGATGACGTACAGCTTACTGATGCCGTCCTCGTTGGCCACGTACGCCAGGTGCTTTCCATCTCTGGACTGGTCCAGCTCACTGACGTCCCATTGCGGGCCTTGTGTGAGCAGCCGCGTCTTGCCGGTGGCGAGATCCATTTTTCGCAAATTTTGGAACTCACCCGCCTCGTCGGAGACGTAGAAGATGTGCTTGCCGTCCCGGCTCCACTGGGCCGCGCCGTAGGCGATGGTCTTGCCCGGCAGGTCGTTCAGGGGGACGAGTTTCTTCGTGGCCAATTCACAGCGGTACAGGTGGGATTCGTTGGCGGAGACGTATTTGCGGACGAGGATCTGCCGGTTGTCGGGCGACCAGTCGAGGATGTCGTAGCTGCCGTTGCCTTCGACGGCCACGTCGGAGCTGCCGGGCACCTCGGAGCGGCCGGGCACGCCGAGGCGCATCACCCGGATGTCCGTGTCCTTACCGTTGCGCTGGTTGCTGGAGAAGGCGATCGACTTGCCGTCATGGGACCACCTGGGGTCCGTGTTGCGGGAGCGGCCGTCGGTCAGGAGGGTGGAGCCGCCCGTTCTCTGATCGTAGAAGTAGATCTGGAAGAACTCCGCCCCGCCCGTGTCCATGCTGAACAGGAAGCCCTGCCGGTCTTTGCCGGGATAGTAGGCGCCGCCGCGAACGGGTTCCTTGAAAAAGGTCAATTGCCGCCGGTCGCCGCCGGGATGCGCCACGGCATGCACCTGCGCCGTTTCGGCGAAGCGCGTGGCCATGATCAGGCCCGGTCCGTTCGGATTCCAGTCGAGAAACTTGGCGGCGCGGGCGTTCTGGTAGGGCGCCAGGCGCTCGACGACACGGGCCGGCACCTCGGGGATGCCGTCGATGACGAGGTTGGCCGATTGGGCCAGGACCGGGGCCGTCAGACCGGCGAGCAGCAGGAACGATAGCAGGGCGCGGATACGCATGCAGGAGACTCCTCGGGACATTGGCGGTGGCATGACAAACCGCATGATATGCCGCCTGTTCCACGGTTGGGAAACGACAGCTGCGGTCCCGGCGGAGGGTCCGGACCAGTCCACCGACGTTGCGCCAATGAACGGCGTCAGCCGGCCCGGCTGGGCGCTCGGCTGTGGACTTGCGGTTTTTTGCGACACAGGCACGCCGTTTGCGCCGATAAATCATGCTGTATATCAATACAGTGGGCATATCTACGTGCGATTGTCAAAATATCAAAATACATTGCGCAATGATTGCACAAGAAGCTTATGCTTCCGGATAATCCGCATTTGCTAGGCTTGAGAAAACAACAGTGGGTCTGATATCGGGTTGTGGGCGACGAACACCATCGTCAGTGCCATTGTCCGCCATGATCCTGGGAGATCCGGTCTTCGCAGACTATTTTGCAGAAAGGGACCGCCGATGACCGCTACTCCGGCTCTCGCAATGGGCGAACTCGCCGGGAAACGCCTGCATGAGCTGGCACGCCGCCACGGGCAGTGGTCCGACAGCCCATGCGGTCATCGTCGGCGACCTCGAGTGCTGTGTGTCCAGCGATGCGCCGCTGCGAGGATCCGCCGCAGTTTGACCCATTTGCCGATCATTGTTGGGGAGGACACCATGGCACGCCTGTCACGCACGGAACATCAACGGCTGATACGGGCCCTCAGGGCAGCGGGTGAGGAGCATTTGGCCGAGCGGTTGGCGGAGTTTGCCGCGAGCGAACCGGCAGATGGTCTGGTCATCCGCTCTTTGCGCCTGCAGGTGCAGTCGTCCTCGTTGGTCTACGGCCAGCACGAAGTGGAAATCCCGCAGATGGTCACATCCCTGCTCCTGGCCCTTTCGGCCCAGGGCCACGTGCCGATCGGGCGGGCGGATCTGGCGGATGTGCTCGACAGCTGGCCGGCCCGGGTCCGGGTCATGGTGACCCTGGCCCGGCGGACGCTGCGAAAACTCCTCGGAGATGGTTCGGCCATCCTCGGTCACGATCCGGTCGATGACACCTATTGGCTCAGCCAGGACTGGCCCATGCTCGTGGTGGCATAACTTGGCAGGAACAGGCCGAAGCCATTTCCGCCGTTCACCGTCGCCCTGTCAGAGCCAGGTACCGTGGCACATGGCACCGGCCGGCCTGCCGGGTCAGAGGCGCTGGTAATAGTCGGCGGGGATCGCCAGCCGCAGCGTCGTGCCTTGGCCGAACCGGGACCGCACGACGGCATCGCCCTTCAGGTCGATCACAGCGGCCCGGATCACGTCCATGCCGACCCCCCGCCCGGAGACTTCCGTGACCTGCGCGGCCGTCGAAAAGCCGGGGCGGAACAGCAGTTGCAGCAGGTCGGTTTCACTGGTGGCTTCCAGGGCCTCTTCCGTGAGAAACCGCTTACGGTAGGCGATTTCCCGCACTTGGTCCAGGTCGATGCCGCGGCCGTCGTCGCTTACCTCGACCGTCACGGCCCCGTCTGCCAAGGCGCAGCTGATGGTGATTTTACCCTGGGCGGTTTTGCCGGCCGTCTCCCGATCGCCGGGCGCTTCGATGCCATGGTCAAGGGCGTTGCGCAGGGCATGCAGGAAGACATCGCCCAGACGGTCGGTCAATTTGGCATCCAGCAGCGCCTCGGCACCGCTGACGTCCAGTGCGGCGGCGGGTTTGCCCAGGTCCCGGCAGAGATCGCCGATCATCGGGCGATACCGCTCGACGATCTCGCCGAATGGCACCAGCGTCAGCCCCTGGACGGCTTTTGCCAGGTCGGCGAGCGGTTCGGCCAGTTCCGGCACCGGCAGGCCGGCGATGAGGCGGGCCAGGTCCTTGTAGGCCCGGCGCAGCCCCAGCACCCGGGTCTCCGGCACCTTGACGACGGGGCCCGAGGCCTGGCGGCGGCCCCCATCCGCCTGGGCTCCCCAGAGGACCTCGCCCCCCAGGCGGTTCAGCTCGGCGAGCACCGACTCGATCTCGCCCAGATCGTTGCGCAACTCGGCCAATACCTCGGGGGTGAGGGCCCGATCGCCGTCCCGCACCGCCTGACAGCTGGCCTCGGCCACATGGGCCCGGTCCTGTACGGTCGTCACCTGGAAGATGCGGGCATTCCCCTTCAGGGTGTGCAGGGCCCGGAACAGGCGGTGGATGCCGTCCGTGTCGTGCGGCGTCGTCGCCAGATGATCGAGGGCGTCCCGACCCTGGTCGATGAGGGTGCCCGACTCCGTCAGGAAGGTCTCGAACAGCCCCGGGTCCATGCCGGCCAGTTCGGAAACCCGCTGCAGGACCTCGGCGTGCTGGCGCTCCTTGTCGGTGACCTCGGCGGCAAGGCGGCGCAGAACGGTGACGTCCTTGACGATGACCATCACCTTGACGATCACATCGTCCTCGTAGATCGGGGCGTACTCCAGTTCCAGGCGGCGGGCTTCCGCCGTGCCGTCACCATTCGACCGCTGATAGGTCGTGGCGGGGATGGCCAGTTCCTCGGCCAGCAGCCACTGCAGGTCGTCGCCACCGAAGATGTTGCTCAGCCAGAACGACATGCGCTCGTGGGCGCTGGGGTCCTGTTCGGGCGTGAGCTGCAGCAACGCCATGATGTGCTCGCCGGCGATCGCCCGGTCACTGCCGAAGATCGTTTGGGAATAGGCGGAAAACTCGCGCTCAACCTTGCCTCTGGGGTTAATCATGAAAATGGCCTGGCGCATGTTGTCCAACAGGTCCGAAACGGCCTGTTTCTGCCGGCGCAGGACGCGGTTGTTGTCGTCGATGAGCTTGGTGAAGGACTTCAGCATCATCTCGGACTCGGCCAGCCGGACGATGTTGCGACCGTGCAGGGCGAGGACGGCCTGGCCGTTGCGGGTGATCCGGCGCAGCGTGAACTCCGCCGGGAACAACCGGCCCCTCTCCGTGGCGCCGCTGGCTTTCCAGACGTGCTTGCCGTGCTCCGCCAGGGCCGCCTGGACCTCCGGGACCTGCAATTCCGGCAGCAGGGAGTCCAGGCGGCCGCTGACGGGCGGGCGCTTCAGCCATTGCCAGAACGCCGCATTCGCCGTCTCTAATTCCCAGGTCTCCGGATCCGCCACGGCAATGGCATCATCGATCAGATCCAGCAAATCAGCGGTGCCGGTGGTCATCGGGTCAGGTCCTTTCACAGAGGCGGCAGGTCAAAAGAAGGTCATGTCACCGGGCGGGGCGATACTGGCGGCCTGCAGGCTCCGAAAGGCGGCCGGATCCAGCCTGTCCAGAAGGATCTCGACGGCCAGGGCGCCCGTCGGATCCTGCAGCCAACAGATGACGCGGGGATCCGGGACCGTGAAGCTCAGCGTGCAGGGCGAGCCGGTGACGATCATCGGCAGGCCGAGGAACAGCGACGAGCCGTGCTGGACGACGATTTCCTTCAAACGGCCACACAGAAGGTTGGACATCTCACCGGCGAGATCCTGCACCTCGGCAAGTGTGACGTCCTGCCGGTCCGGGAACAGGCGCAGCAGGATGCGGGCCAGGTGGTCATGATCGCCGGTGACGACGACCGATCCGGCGAGGTCGGGGCCGCAGAAGGTCAAAACGGCGTGGACGCTGCCCTCCAGCCGGCGGCGGGCCCGGACGATCGTTTCGCCGTGCTGCAACTCCACCTGATAGGCGTCCCACAGGGCGGCACACCCGGCCTCCCGCAACGCCGTGCGCAGTGCCTCCGGCACCTGACCCTGGGGGGAGCGGTCCAGGACGGCCGTCAGATCTGCCGACGTGAGCGGGGCGGTGAGGATGGCATCCGGCATCACCTGGTCAAAGGGGGGCAGAGTCTCCTGCGCAGGCGCCAGCCAGAGGATCGCCTGGAGCGGCGTGCTGCCTTTGATCGCCTCCACCAGGGCCATGGCATTGGGACGGCCGACCGCTTCATCGACGACGATGAGCGACCAGCCGGCGGCGGCGATGCGTCCGGCCGCCCCAAGCAGGTCGGACGTGGCGATGGTGTGGCCGGCGGCCGCAAAGGCCATCCGGACGGGTGCTGCGGTAACCTCGGTGGGCGTGATCAGGAGGATGGTGGTCATCAGGGCGGCTTACAGCCCGAGGACTTTGTGGATGCCCTTGAGGAGGATCTCGGGCTTGAACGGCTTGACGATCCAGGCGGTGGCCCCGAGCGCTTTGCCCTTGGCCATGATGTCGGCCGTGGACTCGGTCGTCAGCACGAAGATGGGCGTCTTGGCATAGCCGGGCCGCAGCCGCAGGGCGGCGATCATTTCCAGACCACCCATCTGCGGCATGTTGACGTCGGTGACGACCATGTCGAAGGCCTTGCTCCGACTTTGGGCCTGCTGCAGGGCATCGGTGCCGTTTTCGGCGGCCGTGGCTTCAAACCCGTTGTTTTTCAGAAATGACGTCAATTGCTGGCGGACGGTCGCCGAATCGTCGACAACCAGGATGGCATGGGTCATGGGGGGTCCTTCTATGGCTCATATGCGGCGGGGGGCTTCACGTCCGCCCTGGTGGGCGGGTGGTGCGGTTCCCGTTAAAAGAAGTTGATTTCATCGTCAGTCCCGGCTGAATCACCGACGATGTCCACCCCGGCTGCCACATAATCTGCCAGGATCGACAGGCTCTGACTGGCGATGGCGATTTTGGCTGCCGCCAGCGACATCCCCTCGGGGAGGTCACTGATGTAGGTGAGCAGGTCCTCGAAAGACTGCCCTTGGCGATCCGCCTGGCGCTCGACGTTGGCCACCATCCGGACCAGGTAGTCCTGGAATTGCAGGTGGGAAAGGACCTGGTGGCAGCGCTCCTGGATGGCCTGGGCCCGGGCCGTGCCGTCGTCCAGCGCCGTCAGGATCGCTTCCTGGCTGCGCTGCTGGCTCGTCTCCACGTCGGTCAGCGACTGCCGGAGGATCTCGGAACCCTGGCGGGCCCCCGCGGTCATCTGGTCTGTCTCACTGGCGATCTTCGGCAGGATCTCGGTCAGGTTTTTGCCCAGACTGCTGATCGTCTGGTTGGCGACCTCGATCCGGGCACTCCACTTTTGGATTTCGTCGGCGATGATCCCGAAGGTCCGGCCGGCATCGCCGATGTGGGAGGCTTCGATACGGGCGTTGATCGCCAGCATCCGGGCCGAATCGGCCAACAACTTGATGCCCTTGGCTTCCTTGAGGACGGTGGCGGTACAGGCTTCCGCCGCTTTGGCCAGCTCGGCCTGCCCCTGGCAGAAGTCATCGATCGTGGCCAGGAAGCTGCCCACCGACTGGACTTCTTCGGCCTGGATCGAATCGAGCTCCGCTTTGCTCTCGGTGACCCGTTGTCGGATGGTGTTCATCGTGTCGGTCTGGTAGGCGCTTTCCTGATGGACCTGGGTCATTTCATTGCCGGCGAGCAGCAGGTACCGCTCGCTCAAGCCGGTGATTTCCTTCAGCTGGTCCTGGATCGCCATGCCGAAGCGCTGCGAGTGCCGTCGGATGTCGGCAGTCAAGCCGGCAAGCGAGGGATCATTGGGCGCTACGGACATGGGGCGGGCCTCCGGACTGGAAGGAAGACGGCTGGTCGATGTGCCGGACTCGGTGCCTGACATCGACCGCAGGGTTGGTTTAGGCCGTGACGATTTCGGGCTTGGTCCCGGCGACGACGCCCACGATCGTATCGATATCGGCTGCCTCGACGCCCGCTTCGGTCAGCGCCTGGACGAGCAGGCCGGCCACGGCGCCAAAGGCGCCGTCGGTGATGCCCAGTCGGCTGTGCGCTACGGCCAGGGCTCGCCCTTCATAGTTGTTGGGGCCGCCCAGCACCATGCAGAGAAATTTGATTTGATGGTCAATCAAACGGTCCATTTCGACGTCCTGAAAGTAGCGATCCAGGCTCTCCGTGTCCTGAATGAGTGCATAAAAGCGCTGCACGATCGTTGTAATCGATGCGAATCCACCATACTTGTCATAGAGTGTTTCCGACATTTGCTACATCCTTTTCAATGGTTTCAAACTGGTTATTTTTGGCCATCCATTGCCGCTCATGGGGGCAGCGTAGCAGCTGAAGGTTACTTTTCCATGTCGAGGACGACATTCATCACGCCCGGCTCCGGAACGGGCGGTAGCGGACAGTGGGCCCGGCCTGGCGTTGCGGCCGATTGTACGGGCGGGTCATTTGTCCCGGGGCGGGAGAGTCCCGGCAGGGACGGTTTAATGCCATGCGTCATCCCGGAAAGGGGGGCAGGCTGCGGGACTGGACAGGCAATTTCAGTTGCGGCACAATTCAGACCAGATGTCCGGTTCCCCTGCAATGCCGCAGGAACTTTTCCATCGAAGCCGATGTCAGGACATTGGATGCATGACGGTGGGGCCGTTCTTTTGAAACGGTGACCGCCTGTGGGCCAGCCCGAGTGTCGGGCGGTCGATGGACGTGGCGAGCCACGGGGATGACTTTGAAAATGACTGAGCCCCAGACCGATCGGGATCCGGCCACCGACACCGTGACCCTGATGAGCAAGACCCAACTGGTCTCGCTCCTGCATGTGGGCGCCAGCAGGCCCTATCGGGGCTTGCACTTCACCCCTCAGATCTACCGGGCGATCGCTCACACGATGCGGGTGCTGCAGATGGAGCAGGATCTCCCGGACTGGATCGACGAGTGGCATTCACCCACGACGTACCTGACGGCCGACCAATCGCCGTCCGTGCGGCTCTCGTCCCGGCCCTCGGTCAACTGATTTTCCCCCCACCGGTTTCAGCCGAGTGGGCCGAGACGTTGAACTGTCTCCCAGGCATCGCCTTGGACCTGTCCGGCGGTTGCGCATGACGAGGCCGAAGTCGATGCCGCCACTCGCCTGCGGCAGGTAGCATGGGAGGCACAAGGGGGATTTATGACTGAGCAACAAGGCAACATGCCCGCCGGGATCCATACGTCGGCAAGTGATCCAATCCCCCTGGGACTGATTGACGGCAAGCGATTTGGACTGCCGGGCCGGTTCGGCATGACGTATGCGCCCGGCAAGCAGGGTGAGCGTCTCCACGGCGGGGCGTGGCGCCGGGACATCGAGCAGGATCTGAGCCGGCTCAAAGGCCTCGGAGTCGATACGATGGCCTGCCTTGTCGAACCCTTCGAGTTGGACATGCTGGGCATCCCCGATCTGCCCGCAAAAGTCGCGCAACACGGCATGGCGTTCCTGACGTTTCCGATCGTCGACCATGCCCTGCCGGCGGATATCGAGGCCTTCCACGCGTTCGTCGTTGGGTTGTGCGAGCGGGTGACCAATGGCGAGACCGTCGTCGTCCATTGCCGCGGCGGCCGGGGCAGGACGGGGCTGGTCACGGCCTGCTGCCTGGTCAATCTCGGGGTACCTGGCGCTGAGGCGATCGCCATGGTGCGCAAAGCGCGACCGGAGACGATCGAGACGGGCGAGCAGGAAGCGTATGTCGCCGTGACCTATCCCAGGTTCCGGGCCGGCCGCCCGAAGACGACAGGCGCTCCCTGAACCTGAGCGGGGTCTGTCGCCTCGACATTGAGGGTCCGGGTTGGCCAAACGGCGTGGTGTTCGATGAACGCCCGCCAGGGCTCGACCTTGTCGCCCATCAGGACGGTGAGGTCCGGCCCTCGATGGCATCCTCAGTGGCAGCTATGCGGGGCCTGGCCCTGTGATTGGTTGCTTGCCCGCCATTGCGTGCGGGCGTTAGGGTGGAGGTAAAGGGTAAAGAGGTAAAGAAATGGAAACCAGCCGCCTCTCGAGCAAAGGTCAGGTGACCATACCGCAGCCGGTGCGGCAGGCGATCGGCCTGCGTCCCGGGGATCTAGTCGGTTATGAGGTGCGGGACGGCATCGTTACGCTCACCCGGATCGAGCCCTTCGATGGGGCCTTCCATGCCTCTGTGAGTCAGACGTTGGGCGAATGGGCGTCACCAGCGGATGAAGCCGCCTTCCGTGATCTGTGAGCCCTGGTCGGTCGTCGTCGTGCCTTTTTCCTTCACGGACCGGGAGCCGACGAAGCGACGACCCGCCCTGGTCCTGAGTGCCCGCCCCTTCAATGCCGCAGGTCATTCGGTC
>JACMPN010000026.1 GCA_014377495.1 Candidatus Sericytochromatia bacterium | reverse complement strand
GGCTCTGGGGCGAGCCGGTGTCGATCAGTGCCGGGGCGTGGGCCTGCCAGGGCAGGGCCATGGGCATACCGTCGGCGGTCACCGTCACGGTGACGCTGTCACCCGGGGCGAGGGCGACGGTGGTGATCCCGGGGTTATAGAGGTCCTCGGTGGCCCATTGGCCCCGTTCCGCTTCCCGGGCGTAATAGATCCGGTAGTGCCAGACGTCGGTGCGCTTGTAGACGCCCCGCTCCCAGGCGAGGGCCAACGGGTGGGCCCCGGCATGGGCCTGGATCAGGACACCGCGCTCCGTCATCATCTGCTGATAGAGGGCGTCGGGTTTCCCGTCCGTCTCGCCATGGGGATCCCGGTGGTTGACGAGCCAGATCAGGTCCAGTTCGGCAGGTAATGAATCGGACGCCAGGCGGTAGCGGACCTGCACCGTGTTCTGACCCGGGAGCAGGATGATCTCCTTCGTCAGGCAGACGCCGCCGTCCTCGTAGGTCCAGGTCGGATGCGGTTGGGCGGAAAATGCCGTCAACAGCCGGTAGCCCTTGGGTGAGACGCTCTGGTCCTGCCATTCGTTGGTGGCCAGTTCGTGAGTGCCCACGGCCGTCCGCAGCCGTTCGTCGATCTTGCTGAACACGAGCCGGCGGTCGCCCGGCGGGTCGAAGGCGGCGACCAGCAGGCCATGATAGCGGCGGGTATTGGCGCCGCTGATCGTGCCCGAGGCATAGCCGCCGATGCCGTTGGTCAGCAGCCACTCGGTCTGTTCGAGTGCCGCCCAAGTGCGGCCGACGAGATCGAGATGGACGCGTCCGGTGGCCCGTTCCGGCTGGTCGGACAGTAATGACAGCAACACGACGCAGCCTCTTTTTGGTTAATCGTCCGGGGTCCCGCTGACGGCCCAGCCGGCGAAGGACTCGGTCAGACGGTAGTTTTTGCCGACATAGCCGACCGGAAAGCGCAGGACGTAATCGAAGAACAAGGCTACATCGATTTCGTTGATGTTGAACAGCACGTCGTCCATCGCCCGGCCGGCGTAGCGTCCTTTGTCGGGAACGGGCAGCCCACGGGCCTTGGGTGCGACTTCCTGGAAGGCGACGTAGACCTTTTCCATGATCAAAGGTTTAACCACTTCCGAACTGGCCGTGTAGCCTTTGGCCGTCCGTAGCTGGTCCATCGTGTAAAGGGGATTCTTGTGGTTATCGGTGAAGACGATGTTCTTTTCGGCCAACAGGACAAAATCGATCGGCGGGGGCGCCTTTTCGTTGATGTCGTCCAGGGGTACGTTGAAATAGTCTTCACCGGCCCAGAGGATCATCCAACGGCGGTAGATCGGCCGAAAGGGGTATTTGACGTACTCGATGCCACGCAACACGTAATTGCCCAGGAGTTCGACGATGGCGAGGAACTGCAGGCCGAAGACGTCGGAGACTTCCATCAGCCGCTCGTGGACCTGGCCTCGGGCGTCGCGGACGCTCGTCACCTGCTCGTTGAGCACCTCACGCAAGGGGCCTTTGCGGCCCATCATCCGGTCGCGGAGGCTGGCTTTGGCTTGGGGGCCGGCATCATGGGCGGGACCTGACGTGACGAAGGACTCGTCGCTGCTTTCGCCGGTGTGGCGGGCCTGCTGCTCACTCTCGTAGCTCGAGCTGAGGGTCAGGAAGCTCGTCCCACGCCGGGAATAGACCTGTTTCTTCGGCTTACCCGGCAGGTCGTTCTTGGACAACGGTGACAACCTCTTCCGCAGGATACAAGGACCATCCTACCCGGTTTTAACGCGCCATGACCCCACGATGACAGGCGGCAAGACCGGTTGCAGGCATTGGGCCGCTCATTCAGCGGCGCTGGATGGACACCAGATCGAACAGGTCGCGGAACTCGGCGGCGCTAAGCTCGATCCGGCCATTTTTGGCGGGGCCGATGTCGCCATGAGGATCCCGGATGCTCACACGGTCCCGGACGGCGTCGTAGCCGAGGATCGTGTAGACGTGGCCCGGGCGCAGATCACCCGCTTTGGTCCAGGTACGGCTGGCCACCATGATCCGGCCCTCCTGCTGGGCTTTGCTGATGTCCCGGGTGAGTTTTTCAGCGCTGAAGGGCTTCATGGCTAGATAGGCCTTGCTGCGGTTGCCGGTCAGGGCACGGATGCCCCGGGCCAGACCCCCCGTGTCGGCGTGAGGGGTATAGGCCTGAAACGCCTTGTCGATGACCGTGACCCAATTACCCTGTGGCGAACCGGAGAAACGGGCATAGTCGGCATCGCTCAGGGGCGGGATCGTCACCGTCTTTTTGGCGAACTTGACCTCGTAGGATCCGTCGTCCTTGACCGTGATCATCTCCTGGATCGCCGCCGGATCGATGGCTGCCAGGCCAGCCAGAGCAGACAGAAAGTAGCAATCCCCGATCGTGCCCTGCTGGACGGCTTCAGGCGTGATGCTGGCCAGGCCTTCGGGAAACAGCTGCGTGTTTTTCTCGGCAACCCGGGCTTGGGCACGGGTGAAGGTCCCGTCCGCCGACTTGCTGCGGGCCTCGGACGGGCGAGCGCCAAAGGCCGTCAGGTCCGCCCGGGTGATCCCTTTCAGGGCGTCAGGGCTGGCGCCCGCCAGGTCTTTGCGGTCTTCCCAGAGGGTGACCACGGTGGCGGCGTCAGTTCCCTTCCAGGTGGCATCATCGATGGCCAGCTTGAGTTCTTTGGTGGCCAGGGCGCCGTCGTGGTTCAGATCGAGGCGGTCAAACAGCACCAGTGCGGCAGCCGTCAGCGGACTCGTCGCCGCAGCGACCACCGGAGCGGCAGGCAGAGCAGGCCCGCCGATGGGCGGGATATCGGGACGCTGGCTGATCGGATCCATGACACCTCGTTCACTGTGGCTTGCGGCACACGCTACGGACATTATGCCCGGTTGATGGCCGCTTCTCTACGATCCGGCCGGGGGCGTGGGTTTGTCGAATCGTTATCGGCCGAGGAACGACAGACTTGCCACCGACCGGTACCTGATGGCCAACGGCATGTACGGTTTGCCGTTGCACCGTACGTCCAGTTTGGCCAAGCTGGATCAGGACAGACTGGCAGGGACGCTGCTTGTGGACGATGGCCGGCCTTTGTACGCTAAGAGCGCATTTTGGCGTCTCGCATCGCCTTTGGAGGTTCGTCGATGATCCACCCCGTCCGTTGGCAAGGTGACCATGTTTCCCTCATCGACCAGACGCGGTTGCCCGTGGCTGAGGTGTGGATCCGGTGTGATACCTGGCAGGAGGTCGCCGCAGCGATCCGCCACATGCAGGTGCGGGGCGCACCGGCGATCGGCGCCGCGGCAGCGATGGGCATGGCCCTGGCCGCCCGGCCCATCGCCGCCGACTCCACCCTGAATCCCCTCGACGCCCTGCTCGCAGCCCAGCAGGGACTGGCGGCGACCCGGCCGACGGCCGTCAACCTCTTCTGGGCCTTGGAGCGGATGACCCGGCGGGCCGTGGCCGCCGGGTCATCCGGCTCGGATTGGGCGACTGTGCTCACCGAGGAGGCCTGCCTGATCCACGACGAAGACGTGGCCATGTGCCGGGCGATCGGTGACTTTGGGGCCGGGCTACTGCCGGCAGGGGCCCGGATCCTGACTCATTGCAATGCCGGGGCCCTGGCGACGGCGGGTTATGGTACCGCACTCGGAGTCGTCCGCTCGGCCCATGCCCAAGGCAAGGTCAGTCTGGTGTATGTCGACGAGACCCGGCCCTGGATGCAGGGCGCCCGGCTGACGGCCTGGGAGCTGCGCCAGGAGGGGATCGAGCACCGGCTGATTGCGGACAATATGGCCGGCCATTTCCTGCATCGGGGGGCGATCGATTGCGTGATCGTCGGTGCCGACCGCATCGCCGCCAACGGCGACGTCGCCAACAAGATCGGCACCTACAGCGTCGCCGTGCTGGCCAAAGAAAACGGCATCCCCTTCTTTGTGGCGGCGCCCAGTTCCACCCTGGACCTGAGCCTGACGACGGGTGACGGCATCCCCATCGAGGAGCGGTCCGAGGACGAAGTGACCCATCTGGCGGGTCACCGCATCGCCCCCGAGGGGACCCGGGCGATGAACCCGGCCTTCGACGTCACCCCTGCCCGCTACGTGTCGGCGATCATCACCGAGGCTGGCGTGATGCGGCCTCCCTACGAGGCCAGCCTGGCGACTGTCGCCGGCGCCAGACTGAAGGCCACGACCTGATCGGCAGGCCGGTTACTTGGCGGTCGGGCCGGGCGTCGGGTAGGCAAACGCAGTCGGGATCGGATTCGGAGGGGTCCCGTAGACCACCACAACGACCGTTTCGTTCGTCAGGACGAGACTGGCGGCGTCCGCAGCAGGCTTGCCGGCGCTCCAGGCTTTGGCCCCGGTCAGCGGGATGCCCCACTCGGTAAAGAACTGGCCGACTGTGAAGTCGGCTTTTTCCAGGCTCTCCACATGCACGGTGCCGCTGGCGTCGTGGGTGTGTAACGGTGAGATGCCATTGGACGCGATGCCCACGTTGGCGGGCACGCTGACCGACTGGCCGTTGAAATAGACCTTCAGCAACGCATGGATATGAAACACAGTGCCTTCGGTCGGCAGCAGGCGCAGGCCGGCTGCCTGAACACGACCCGCCGTATCGTCCGGCCGGGGCCAGGGCGGCGACGGTATGGCGCTACTGGGGGTCAGGCCCAGATCGTTGCATGCCGTCAGCCCAGCAAGGAGTGTGACCGCACCCCAGGCACAAAACATCCGTTGCAAGCGACCCATGATGAACTCTCCCCTGATGTGTGGCATGGCTACCCGGGCAGTATCGTCCGCCTGCAGGTACACAACAAGAGGGCTGCGAGGGCGCCCGCACGGCTGTCCGGGGCTCGCTGGCACACGGTGTCTGGCGGTGACAGTGC
>JACMPN010000284.1 GCA_014377495.1 Candidatus Sericytochromatia bacterium | reverse complement strand
GGTGCGGTGCCGTCCGGTGATAGTCGTATCGGTATCCCCGGGCCTGCCATATCACGAGCAGCCGGGACGGGACCGGCTCCTGCAGGCGAAAGCTCAGCCAGCCGGGCTCGCCTTTGCGGGGCACCCAGGCGCTCAGCGGATCGCCGTCGACGGCCAGTCTGCCCTGCCCGCTCGAGGCGACGGGCGATCCGGCCACGATCAGGGGCCTGGGCAACGTGATTCCGGGGATTGGACCCAAGGGCACCATGGACGCCCAGGTGGATGGGAGGACCGGCGACAGGACCGCTTCGGAAGGCGGCGCCGGGGATGTCGGGGTGCGGTCCGTTTTCAGGCTAAGCACGGCGACGACGATCACAGCGACGCCGGTCCATGCTGCCCACCGCAGGCTCACGTCCGTGTCACCGGGACGACCGGCATGAGCCGGTCCCGCCATTGGAGGAAAGGCCGCTCGATCAGCACGAAGGTCAGCGTGGTCATCAGCACGCTGATGGCCGTCACCCCGCCGATCAGCGCCAGAAACTGCGCCCACCCGGGCAGGGACGTGCCGGTGACCCTGATGGCCAGAGGCTCGACGAAGAACCAGTGAACGAGGTAGATGCCGAAGGACAGCCGGCTCAACGTGAAGAACGGCCGGATCTCCAGCCAGCGGGTCCAGCGCCCGGGACTGAACAGGCAACTGGCGGTCAGGGTGGCGAAGAAGAGGGCCAGGCCGAAGAAATTGAAGGCCTCCCGTTGGCAGGTCGTCAGGACGACGGCGAGGATGGCCGCCAGCGGCACGAGCAGCCGGAAAGACCGCGCCTGGCACCAGCGGCGCAGGTCCCCGTCGACGCTGCAGACGGCGAGGATGAGCCCGGCGATCAGGCCATCGGCATGGGTATGGAGGGAGAAATACAGGTACAGCTCGGTCCGGTGTGCCTCCCATGCGGCCAACGACCCGAAGACCCCGTACCGGATGGCCGGCAGGGTGGCAAACACGAGCAGCAGGCCCAAGCCATAGCGCTTCAGATCGAGGCTCTTGCGGCTGCAAACCCACAGGACGAGGGGGGCGAGGATGTAGAACTGCTCTTCGATGGCCAGGGACCAGCTGCCCATGATTACGCCACGGGGCACATAGTTGGAGAGAAACACCCATTCGGGCCAGTAGCCGTCCGACTGCCAAACGGGCACCCCACGTCCGAGGGTGACCAGGGCAAGGACGGCGAAGTAGAGCGGCCAGATCCGCAGGCTGCGACGGACGATGAAGCGACCGATCCGGATGGTGCCCGTTTTCACCAGTTCCTGCCACAGCTGGCGACCGATGAAATACCCGCTGAGCACGAAAAAGAGATCGACACCGACCCAGCCCCGCACGACGAAGGGTAAGCGGGTCAGGACGCTGGCCCCGCCGGCGGCCTGAAAGCCGGACCCGCAATGGGCGACGACGACCAGCAGGATGGCCAGGCTGCGCAGGCCATCGAGGGCGCCCACCTGGTTCTGGGGCGGGTGAGTGAGCTGATGTACGGCATCCCGGATGAATCCGGGGCCGGTGGCTGAAGGCACGGCCGGATTCCTTTAGTCGGGCACCGTTTTGGGCGGTGCGGCCGCAGAAGAACCTTCCCAGGCTAGCATCGGCCTTCATGACAGGGCAAGACGGGGCGGGCAGCCTCTGAAGCAGCAACCCGAACAACGGGACCGTCGTTGCCCGGCACCGACAGATCGCCGAGGCCCCGCATCTGGGTCGGGGC
>JACMPN010000283.1 GCA_014377495.1 Candidatus Sericytochromatia bacterium | reverse complement strand
GGCACCGATCGTGCCGATTTCGGCCGCTTCGAGCCCGTCCGCCTTATTCGTGTCAAATTTGATGAAAGCCAGCCTGGCAGCCTTGTTGATCCCGCCCATGCCCAAGGAATCCTTCAATCCGGCCCACAGATCGCCGAATTTTTCACTGGATTTCTCTTTGGGCGGCTTGGTCGGCGGAGTTGTCGAGCTGGCGGCGGTGGCACCTGCAAAAAAGGTGTGGCCTGCGATGGTAAAGCTCATTGTCCAACTCCTCCGTCCGATTGTTCCAACACAGTCTCTATCCCTTGTTAAGAAGTTGACAATGATGCAAGACGGCGTGAAGCTTCGGTTAAGGACTGCGATCACTGCGGCACGCAGTGACTCTGTTTGTTTGGCGGGAAAGAAGTCTGTCAGGGTGTTTGCAGGCGTGTTTTTCTGCCGCGTGACCGAGCCCTGCGGGCAGCCGCGACGGGCATCGGCGGATCCCCAGCGACGCCAGCCGCGCCCGCCGCCGGGTGTGGATCGAGGCGCGGGTGATTGCGGGTGAATTGCTGACGATCGCCGCACGCTAATTCGGCTGGCGTCGCTACGTCACGGCGAGCCTGACCGTGCCGGACACGTCCGCCTCAGGCGGACGACACCCGAATCCACGCATGGGTGACCGATC
Organism: Candidatus Sericytochromatia bacterium; assembly: GCA_014377495.1. GTDB lineage: Bacteria > Cyanobacteriota > Sericytochromatia > JACMPN01 > JACMPN01 > JACMPN01. The sequence goes on along the minus strand of JACMPN010000283.1, from coordinate 2,309 downwards.
GCCTCCAACCGGGTATATGTCAAAAGCTTGCCACTGTGTTGGCTGCCGTTGCCTGAAACTCTGAGAGGCCCGCCATGAAAGACCTGACCGTGGGACAAAAGACGGCCGAGCCGGCTTTTGAGACGCTCACGCTGCCAGTGCCTCCCCTGATCCCCGTCAAGTCGTCGCCTGTGGGCGGTGCGGTCTCCGGACTGGGCCAGGATGCCAGGACGGCCAAGGGCGGTCCGGCGGCAGGGTTCGCCCCGGCCGATGCCGTCACACGCTTTGCGGGTCGCCCGCCCGCAGGTCCTGCCCCCGGCACCTTGGAGGCCGCCCTGCTGCAGGACATGACCGAGGCCCCCGGCCTGCCGCCCCAATGGCGCGAGGCGTTCCTGCAATTGCCACCGGCCGCTCAGCAGGCGATGGCCCGGATGTACCGCCAATTGGCACCGCAGGGCCAGTCGTCCTTTTTGTGCTATCCGCCCAACGAGCGGGCGGCGATGAGCCAGCTGTTCAGCCGGATGCGCCCGACCCAACAGTCGGCCTTTGTCCGGATCACACCGGGCCAGCAGCGGACAATGGCCCAGATGACCGTGGGGATGACGGGCCCGGCCCAGGCGGCCTTCCTCGCCCGGCCCGCGGCCGAGCAGACGCTGATGGCCCAGACGTTTCGCACGCTGGATGCGCCGACGCAGGCGGCATTTGTCACAGTGCACCCCGATCAACAGGTGCAGTTCGCCCAAGTCTGGGCGGCAGCCGGGCGCGTGGAGCTGGGCCATTCCCGGGCCCCCAGCCAAGGCACGGCATCTCAGTCACCCCTGGAGGCCCCGACCAGCAAAATGGGCGACAGCACGGAGTTGGCAAACCAGACCCGGTTGTCGCAGTTGCTGGTCAGCGGTCGGCTTACCCAGCCCGGCCGCAGCGGCCAAACGGCGTTGGGCGCCCTGGACTCGCTGCGCATCGTCTCACTCGCCTTGCCGCCCGGCTCCAACGATCCGATGTATCGCCAGCAGCTCTTCAATACGCTCGTCACGGAGCTGGCAGCGCCCACGGGCATCCGGCAGGACAACTACAACACGTGCGGCGCCACCATCGCCCAGCGGATGTTTGCCCGTGAAAACCCCGGCGATTATGCCCGGCTCGTCATCGGCCTGGCATCAGAGGAGGGCCGGGCCACGCTGCCCAACGGCGCCGTGGTCAGCCGGGCCCCCAACAGCCTGGTGGCGCAGACCCCCGACTGGGCCGACGACAAGTCCCGGGACAACCGCAATCAGGTCGAGCGCCTGGTGCAGGCCGCCTTCATGACCTTCGCCTCACCGACCCATTACTCGAACGCCAAGGACAGCAACACGATCCTGGGCATCGGCATCGCCTCGGGCATGAGCGGTGGCGGCATCGCCGACCTGACGAGCGCCATCCGGGGCCGGGACGTGGCCGTCCTGCCGTCGGACAACTTCGTCACCGTCCTCGACGGTGGCAACATGACGGGCGTCTCCAAATCCACCCTGATGCAGGGGCTCGAGACCCAGATGCAGCGCCACCCGAAAGAGGCGGTCGCCGTCGAACTGAACTTCAACACGAGGGGCAACAGCAGCAGTGCCGACCTGCATTGGGTCGAGATCCACACGCTCACCGACAACCGGGTCCACTACCTCAATCCCCACGGCAACAGCTTCCGATTGCCGACCGGCAAGGGCCTGGCTGACCTCCCGGTGGATGCTGAAACCGGCAAGCACTACACCGAGGCCGACGGCAAGGACAACACGCCGCCCCGGCGGATCTATGAGGACGGCGCCGAGAGCGTCGAGCGGCAGTGGTTCGAGCACAGCGTCGAAGAGGTCATGGTCGATCCCGATATCCAGGGCCGGATGAAGGGCAGCGAGCCGGCGCGGTTCAATCCGCTCTGACACGGGTCAGCGTCATCCGTCGCTGGTATGGTTTCGCAATTTCGCATGGAAACAGGCACCGGACGTCCGGTGCCTGTTTCCATGCGTTGGTTTAGGCGGCGGCGAGCTGATTGGCCCGACCCTGCATGTAGCGCCGTTCGCTGACGTAGCCCGTGTTGCCGGAGTCCCAGGTGCCCACAGCCGTGTTGGGGAAGCGCTGGGCGAGGGACTGCAGCTCGTTGCCGGCGATGATGCCGTTTTTGTCCGCATCGATGCTCTTGAACTCGTTGGCGAAGGACCGCTTGACGTAGGATTTGAAGGCGCCCAGGGAAACGTTGTCCTTGTTGCCTTTGACGGCCTGGCCGAAAGCGGTCGGCCCTTGGCCCATGACGGCACCGATCGTGCCGAATTCGGCGGCTTCGGGCCCGTCCCACTTATTCGTGT
>JACMPN010000282.1 GCA_014377495.1 Candidatus Sericytochromatia bacterium | reverse complement strand
CTGGAGCCGGTTTCAGGTGCCAAGCAGCCGACGCCAGGATTGCGATAGCTGGGTGCAGCCCCTGAGGTCGGCAACGGCTGTCGTGGCTGGCAGGGCATGGTGCCGGTGGGCCAGGCAGACGGCCAGGACCCGGGCGACGGGCCACTCCGGGTAAGGGCGGTCCTGCAGGATCAGGGGTTGGCCCTCCTGGATGTAGCCTTCGCCGAGGACCCGGTAACACCAGCCGGTGCGTCCGCTCGTCAGGAGGCGCTGGGCCAGATCGGGGACCTGCAGGCGCTGTGACAGATCGGTCTCGGGCTGATGGGGCGACGACACCTGGACGGTCGCCTCGCCAATCCGGTAGGCATCGCCGATGCAGACGGTCGTCTCGGTCTGACCCAGCACAGTGAAATGCTCGTCGAAGGCCCCGCTCACGAGGGACTGTCTGGCCAACTCGTGGCGCCACAACGGGTAATGGGCGGCGGCATAGGCCACGACGGCCTGATCACGGCCACGCTGTCCCCAGGTGCCGGGATCGCCCCGGCGCAGCCCGGCGTAGCCGAGCCAGGCGGGATGGCTGAGGTCCGACGTGTGGGTGATCGTGATCCCATGGCGGCTCACGGATCCCGCCGGCAGCGCACTGACGTGCAAAGCCAGCAGGCGGGGCGCCCCATCGACGTCCTGCGGGTCCGCCCAAAGCGGCACGTCGCCGTGTCCCGCAGCGGGGTAGTGCGCCAGGGGGTGGGTGGGAGTCGCTATACCGTGGGACATGGTCCATCCTTCTTGAACTTCGCGGGCGGGAGGCAAAATCCGCCCAGTGGTTTGACTCTGGTCTCCGGGACTGACGAATGGGACGGCATCGGCAGGCGAAATTCATCCGTGATTGCAACAATATTATCACAGGGGTTAAATGAATGACGTGATATGGGCCGCGGTAGTGGGGCGGAAATCCCGAAAATTGCCAACGGTGAGGATCAGTGTGGCAATGCGATGCTCATTTGTTGCTCGGATGTTGCAGGGCGGGCTCGAAATGCAACACTGGCCCCGAAAAATTACGTGGTCTCCCAGGGGATCGCCAGGTTGAACCCCTGCAGTTTCGCTTCCAGTTCTGCCCGCTCGCGGTTGCGTTTGATGCGGCCGTCCTCGGTATAGGCGAGGAGCCCGCGTGCGGTGGCGATGGCCACGGCCGCGCCCGGGTCGCCCCCGCCGATGGCGGCGATCACGGCTGTTTCGATGGCGGACAGGGTCTGGCCCTGGAGCCGGTAATCCTGGAAGGCCTCCCAGGCCAGCGGACACCAGCGGCGGACGATTTCGTCCCCGATCACGGTCGCAAAGGCCCGGATTTCGGATTGGGCGTGGGCATCCATGCGCAGGGCGAGGAAATGCAGCAGGTTGTGCAGATCGACTTTCCAATAGGCTTCCGTATACGTGGACAGGGGCAGGTCCTTGCGGGCCTGTTCACGAGCGACGCCGGCTTCCAGCCGTTGGTCGTAGAGCTGGCGGGCATGGCTCTGAAACGACTGCTCCTGCTCGCTGAGGGTGTGGCCGATCGTGGGATCGAGGAAGTCGCCGGAGCCCTGCTTGTTGTCCGCAGCCTGTGTCCGCCATTCGTCGGTTTTCGTCGTCTGGGCCCCGTCGATGGCGATCGAGTATCTTGTGCTGTATTCGTTGACCGAAGCTGCCCGATGCCTGATCCATTGCCGCCAGCAGTCCATCGGGACCCGGACGTGCAGCTTCAATTCGCACATTTCGAACGGGGTCGTGTGGCGGTGCCGCATCAGGTAGCGGATCAGGCCACGGTCCTCACTGACGAGCTTGGTGCCGGCGCCGTAGGAGACACGGGCGGCCTGGACGATGGCGGCATCCGTGCCCATATAGTCGACCACCCGGATGAAGCCGTCATCGAGGACGGGCAGCGTCACGCCGAGGATCTCGTCGAGGGCGGGCGCAGAGAGGCGGGTAAGCCGTTCACCGGTGGCGGTCATGGTGCGGTGTCCTTTTGCTACGAAATCCAGGTGACGCCGCGGGCGCACGACGCCTTGCATTCTAACCCGGTCTCGCTCCGCCCGGACGCTGGTTCGCAGCAACGGCCCGCAAGGCCGGGCCATACAGGGACGATAAGACCGGGACATGGCGCGTATTCGCAGGTTTGGGAGGGTCGATGGGCAACTTTGACCGGCTCGGTCCTGCGATGACGCCCCCGATCCAGCCCGACAGCACGGTGCGCCCCGCCCTGCGGCCGCTGCTGCAGCCGAGCATCGATGCGACCGACCAACGGGCGACAATGGCCCCGTCGGCCATCACGGTCAGCCCCGCCGGACGGGCGATCAGCCGGGTCGCCCTGAGCGACAGCACCCGCACCAGTGGCCTGCCCGGCAACGCCCTGGCCGGGTTGAGTACATCGCCGGCCACCCGCCCGGCGTGGCTGCACCTCCCTTTGACGGCGGTCGGGCAGGCGAACCGGCAGGCTGTGCCGGCGCCAACGCCGCTCGTCCGGTGGTCGTCCACGACTCAGCCTGCCGCCCCTGTGATCGGCGCCCCCTCCGCCCAGCCTGTGGCGCGGTGGTCGTTCCTCACGGCAGCGTCACGGTCTGCCGGTGTCGGCATGGCGCAGACCGTCCGCCCGGCGGGTGCCGGGTTGAGCGGCCTGCCGCCCCGCCAGGCAAGCAGCCTGAGCGGCCTGCCGCCCCGCCAGGCAAACAGCCTGACTGGCAGTGGGTTCATCGCCAGCACGCAGGGGATGAGTCGCCCGGAGCGTGAAGCGGCTATTTTTCAACAGATCGCCCAAGGCAACGTGCCGGACTTCATGCGTCATTTCCAGACGGTGACGACGCACGTGACGGCGCCGGACGGGACCCGCCACACCGGCACGTTCTCCGTATTGCCCGATTATCTGGCGATCGGGTCCGATCAGGATTTCGTGCGCATGCCGATGTCACCGTTGACCGCCCAGCGGGTTGCCGACCTGACGGGTTGCACGCTGCCGACCCGCAAGATGGTCGATGCCGTGTATGCCGGGGCGCAGGTCCAGCTGAAGCCTCAGCCCCAACCGGCCGGCGACCGGATGATGTCGAACGCCTATGTCCAGCAGCACCAGCAGATGATCGAAGGACAACGGGCCGGTCAGCCGCTCGGGGCGTTGACGGCCGGGCACAAGAAGGACGTCGTCCTCTCGAATCAGTTGCGCGCCCACCCGGACAAGGTGGCGATCTACGGGTGGCATCAGCCTTCAGGCAAGGCCATCCAGCCACTGAGCACGATCCACGAAAACACATATGCCGATTACAGTCATGGGGCCCGCCTCGTCTCCCCGATGATGAAAGTCGACGGTCGGATGAGGAAGGTCGCCGACATCATGCGCTCGCCCACGCTCTGTGGGTTGCTCAGCGATGAGGGACCTATGCAGGTGACCCGGATCCCGGGGACCTAGCCCGGTCCCCAGACGCGGGATCACCTGACGACCGTCTTTTCGCGGCCGGCCAATCGTTACCATGTCGTAATCAATGTCTAAAAAAGATCATGTTAGGATGCCGGCCAGCATGGTGGGGCTGGCCGCTGGATCGGCTTGCCCGGGCTGATTACAGACAGGCTTTGCCAAGAATGACAGAACATTTTTGACCACGCCCATTAGGAGTTTTGAACCTTGAAAAAATCCCTCATGTCCCTCGTCCTGATCGCATTCACTGCGGGCTGCACCGGCGATCTGCTGAGCCTGGCCCGGTTGGCGGCCGCTGGAGGTGCCAACGCCAAGCCCGGAGCCACTGCCAGTCCTGGCGCCAATCCGGCGCCCGGAGCCGCTGCCGCCGACAATGCCTCGATGTCCAATGCCGAGTTGGATGGGTTGATGGCCTGCGCCAACACCAAAGGGGAAACAGGCAAAGCCGTCGCCCGCGGCTGGGTTTCATTCAAGGCGTTGCCCGAAAATAGCCGCGGCTACCTCGTCGAGGCGATCGTCTATCAGGCCAAGATCATCGGCTGCCGCTAAGGCGGTTGGATCGATAACAGGCCGTGATTGCCGCAACATCGCTACAAACAAGCGCATGCTACTAAGAGGAATAATCCGACCAAACCGCCCCCTTAAACAGTCTTGGCCGTGAGGCGGCGTCCCTCAAGTCGGAGTCCCGATCTGCGAAAAAGTCCCTCATCGCCATAGTCCTGATTGCGCTGGCCACCGGCTGCACCCCTGACGTTCTTGCCATGGCCAAGGCTCAGTTGGCGGCGAGTTCCGGCGCCGGTTCGACGGCCATCCCTGCCCCCGGTGCGACCGCCGCCCCCACGGCCGGCGGCGGCGCTGCCATCTCCGGTGCGATCACCCTGTCCGATGCCCAATTGGACGCCTTCGTCGCCTGTGCCAGAACCAAGGGACCGACCGGCGCCGTCCTTGCCGACGGCTGGGCCACCCTCAGGGCCCAACCCGCCAGCACCCGGGCTTTACTGGGTGCGGCGCTGGAGATCCAGGCTACGGCCATCGGCTGCCGCTAAGCCGCAGGTCGGTATCTGAGCGACACAAAGGGGCCCCCTCCAGGGTTTAGCCTGGTCTGGGGCGCCTTTGTGTCGGGTTGCCTTCGGAATGGGTGGCCGTCCACATGGGATGGCGTTCATGCGGGGCGTCGCTGTGTGCAGTCCCACTTGAGGGGCGATCGTCGCTACGGGATTTCACCCCACAGGCAGGCTGCGGGACCACCGCTTATGCTGCAAAAACGCCGGCGGTTGCCTACCCTTGGATGCAAGGTTGGAATTGGCTCCGTGCCGATACCACGGGGCCTTGCCGTCGGCGTTCTTTGCATCGTAGGAAAGGACCGCTTTGTGCCCAAACGTCTCATGGTCCTCGGTCTCGTGGCCGCCCAGTTGAACGGCTGCTATGCCATGACCCTGGACCTGCGGGAACAGTCCCTGCAACCCGCAGGTGTTTCCCGCTCACGCCTCGTGCGCACGATCGAACACGAGGAGAGGGGCTGGTTTATGGTAGCCGGTGCCATACCACTGAACGGGATCAACGCCACCGTGTATAGCCGTGAGTTGGGGCCGGGCGAGCGCATTGCCGGTGCCAAGGTGACATCACTCATGGGGCCCGTCGACATCGCCATGAGCGTACTGACGAGCCTGATCGCCGGAGTGTTGGCTGGCGTGCTCACCTCGTCCTCCGCCCCACAGGTGGCCAGTGTCATCGGATTGCTGGTCGGTCTCCTGGTGCCGAGTTCGCGAACGATGACCGTTTCCCTAGATGTGGTCACAGCCTCACCTGAGCCCATGCCGTCTGCACTCACTCGCTGAGTCTGGCATCCGCCCTTCGTCATTATGGAAAGGAACTCCCATGTCTCGACTCCTACTCGCCCTGCTCACTGCCCTGACGTTTTCATTGACGTCGGCCGTCCCTGCCTTGGCACTGGGTCCACTGCATGTGGCCGCCACGGGCCAAACGGAATGGCTCGTGCATCCCACAACTCAGGCCACGATAGGCGAGCCGGCCGGTGGTCCATTTCCTGTCGGTCGGCTGATACAGGGTCTGCTTGGGCTCACCGGCACGGTGATCTTTGCCTTTGCCGGCGCACAGATGACAGGGCTGAAAAGCGTTTCCGGCACCTCGGTGGCGGAATCCTATTACCAGAGCATGGGTGTGTTCAGTTTCGGTCTGGCCGCACTGACGGGGATGTTGGCGCTGCAAGCGGCCCTGCCGCCTGAAAAGCCGTAAAGGAAACGCTGCCGTGGGGTGGCAATGCCTCATTTCGGGGCTATGCCGCCAACGGCAGCACGAAGCGATGGCAAAGGGTAATCATCCCTGATCTATCGTTAGTCTCTTTCGTGTAGCATGCCTGAACCTGCCCAGCCCTTCTAAAAGAGTCGTCCCACCCATGTCGAACCGTCTCGAACGCCTCATGTATATCGATCGTCTCATCCGTGCCCCGGGCGGGACGACGACCGATCGTCTCATCGAGGTTTGTGAGGTCAGCCGACGCTCGATCGAGGACGATCTGCGCTTTATGCGGGATCGGATGCGCGCGCCCCTGATCTATGACCGCAGTGCCAATCGTTATCGTTATACGAACCCTGATTTTCGCCTTCCGGCGCTGGATCTCGACGATGACGACCTGATGGCATTGTTGGTCGGTGCCGAAATCATCGCCCGCACCGGTGGGTCGGCGGTGGCCGCACCGTACCGAGCGGCGCTGTCCAAGATCACGGACCGGGCTGTGGAGCCCTCCGAGCCCGGCATCCGCCAGGAACTGGTCGGGATCTGGATCGGCGGCAACCAGGGTCCACCCGCGCCGGCCGGATTGTTTCGCGACCTGAACGCCGCCATCCTGGATCGGGCCATCGTCCACCTGACCTACCGTGCGGCGAGCACCGACGCGATCACGGAACGCCCCGTGGAGCCCTATGGCCTCTATCTCCATGGGGACACCTGGTATTTGATCGCCTTTTGCCGGTTGCGGCAGGATTGGCGCTACTTTCATCTGGCCCGCATCCAGACCTGGCAGGTGCAGGCCGAGCGTTATGACTGGCAGCCCGATTTCGACATCAGCGTCTTTCTCCACCGCACCTTCAGTCTGGAACAGACAAGCGAGACGTTTGAGGCGGTGATCCGCTTTTTGCCGCCCTCTTCCCGCTATGTCAGGGAGCGGCTCTGGCACCCGCAGCAAACGCTCACCGTGGCGCCCGACGGGTCTGTGACGTTGACCCTCCCCGGGTCCGGCCAGGGTGAGCTCGTCCGCTGGGTGCTGGGCTATGGCCCCGATGCCGAGGTGCTGGCCCCCGACAGTCTGCGGTCGGCAGTGCAGGACCACCTGCACGAGGCCATGGCCAGGTACCGGTGATGAGGACGCTGTTTGCCCATTTCTCCGGAGGTGTTTTCAAATGACCGACGAACTGTCGCTGCAATGTCTATGGGGTAAGTGGGGACAACCGGATGATCCTTCGTTTCATCCTCTCGTCTGCCACATGATTGACGTCGGCGTAGTTGCAGAGGCTTTGCTGGCCCGTGTGTTGCCATCGAGCACGCGTCACCTTTTGCAATGCGGACTTGGTGTAACACCTCAGGCGCTGTCCAGCCAGATTGCCTGGTTAGCCAGCATCCACGATCTGGGCAAGGCGTCGCCTGCGTTCCAGGGATTAGTCGAGAACGTGTGGGTGCCAAGTCTGTTGCAGCGGGCGGGTCTCGTTGCCTACGACATGACCGAACGACCACCGCATGGCCGGATCTCCGGCAAGTCGGTCAGAGATATCCTCTGTCGTGACTGGGGATTCGATCGGGAGACGGCGATTACCGTTGCGGCTGCTGTCGGCGGCCACCACGGGCTGTTTCCGTCGGCGAGCGAAGTGAAGTCGATTAGCGAGCTGCACGACGGTGGACCGAGTTGGGACACCATACGGGGAGCGATCACGCAGGCCATGGCCACTGTCTTTGGCGTCTCGGCAGATGAGAAGCCGACACAGTGCGATTCGACGACAGCGGTCATCTTGGCTGGATTGGTGGCGGTCGCCGACTGGATCGGTTCCAACACGGAATTCTTCCGCTATGCGGTAGCTCATGCCGATCGGCCGGAACCGGTCGATCTGGCGGTCTATCGCGACCATGCTGCGCGCCAAGCCGTGACGGCGCTGAGCGGATTGGGCTGGAATCAGCTTCCCCATGAAGCCCTTCCCCTTGATTTCCAGCATGTCTTCGGGTTCGCTCCAAACGCTCTGCAGGAGGCTGCTTTGCATGTGGCAGATGTCCTTCCTGGTCCCGGACTGGTCATCGTCGAAGCGCCCATGGGGGAAGGGAAAACCGAGGCGGCACAGGCACTCGCCGACGCCGTCCTGCATCGTCACCATCTGCGGGGGATGTTCTTCGCCATGCCGACCCAGGCGACCAGCAACCAGATTTTCAGCCGGACCAGTGCCTTTCTGGCTAAGCGGTACCCCGGCGATGCCGTCCAGTTGTTGTTGCAGCACG
>JACMPN010000281.1 GCA_014377495.1 Candidatus Sericytochromatia bacterium | reverse complement strand
CGGCGCGCCCGGCGCTCTGTCCCCTCGGGGTGGTGGCCCGCCGGCAGCCCGCCCCCCCCCCGGCCCGCCAGCTGGCGGGCCCAGGTCGGGTCGGCCGCCAGGCGTAGGGCGGCCTCCGTCAATGCCGTCACGTCACCAGCCGGAATGACGAGACCATTGCGGCCATCGCTGATGACGTCGGCGTTGCCGCCGACCGGGGTGACAATCGCCGGCACCTCACAGGCGATCCCCTGCAACAGGCTGTTGCTGAACCCGTCGAACAGGGCCGGGTACCAGGCCTGGTCCAGGCAACCCAGTAGGGGCGGCAACGCCGTCTGGGGAACGAACGGCAGGACGTGTACGGCCGTCCGCACGTCGGGCTGTGCGGCCAGCCAGTCGTCCAGGGTGCGCTGTTCGTCCGGACCCAGTCCCCCGATGATCACCAGATGGGCGTCGGGGCGCTGTTGCTGGACCCGGACAAAGGCCCCCAGCAACTGTTCCAGGCCCTTGGACGGGCGCAGGTTGCCGAAGAAGCCAATCAGCAGGCCGATGGCAGGCAGACCTTGGCGGACCCGGCTGGCGGCATCCTGCGGCATCGGACGGAACCGGTCCAGATCGACCGTGTTCGGCCAATAGAGCACGTCGGGCTCGTCCCGGTAGGGCTGGAGCAGCTGCCGGATCTCCTGGGTGACGGCCGTGACGCAGGTGGCGGCCCGCACGGCACTGGCGATCGGCGGCATCGTCTCCCAATCGTTCAAATCGAAGAGGGCGTCACGACCCCGGGCACAGATCAGGCTGGGCACGCCCCAGCGGGCCGCCTGCCGGACGGCGACCGCCGCATAGCTGCGCAGGTAAAAGGCCATGACCAAATCCGCCGGTCCGCAGCTGGCGAGGGCCTTGGCCATGAGCTCCGGACTGGGCCGGGGGACGTCGGGCCGTACCCGTGTGACCGTCAGGCCATCCGGCTCGGTGACCGTCGCCCATCCCGGCGGCCCCGCCGAGGTGTCGGTCGTCAGCACGTGCGGCTGCAGGCCCAACTGCAGCAGGCAGCGGGCCAGGCGCTGGGCCGCCAGCTCGGCCCCGCCGGGGACCGGCGGGTAAAACTCGGAGAGGAGCAGGACGCGCTTGGCCAATGCTTGCCACCAGTGACTGTGAATGCCGTCCGGTCAGCGTGACCGATGGCCCTGGGCAGGTCAAGGCGACAGTCCGGACGCCTTGTGTTGACCCGCTCACCGGCGGGACGGATAATGGGCCAATGCCTGTCGCCGACACTGCCAACCGCCCGCCGGTCCTTTGGCTGAACGCCCTGTTTCATACCGAGATGCTGGACGACGACGACGTGTTCCGGCGGCTCCACCGGTTTTGCGGCACCTTCGTCGACCTGACGGGGATCCGGCCCTGGCTCTGCGTCATGACGCCGCTCTGCCACCGCATCCGCGTCCGGCTGGCCGAGCAGGGCTTTGCTCCGGAGCGTTACGCCGAACGCATCCTGCAACTGGCCGAGATCGCCGAGATCGGCTATCACGGTCATTTTTTCGACGATCAGGGCGAGCGCCTGGTCAGTGATCGTTTCACGATGGCCACGGCCGGTCCGCAGATGGTGGCGGAGCTGGCCTGGCTCCATGCCCTGGGCCTGCGGCCGAAGCTGTACACAGGCGGCTGGTGGGTGATCACACCGGAGTTGCTGATGCAGTTGGCGGCGGCTGGGTTTCAGCTTGACGCCTCGACCCGGGGCGACAAGGCCAACCGGTATGGCGATCGCTACTCCGACACCCTGCCGGCCCTCGGCGAGCGCTTTGAGCTGATCCACCCGATCACCGAGATCGGCTCATTGCCCTATTTCGGCCAGCCCTGGCCCTATTACGAGGCCGCTCTGCAGGGGCTGCTGCCCGCCTGGGGCAAACGGGACCAGTGGGCGGTGTTGCCGCTGCACGATTACGACCTGGCCGGGGCCCGGGGCCACGAGTGGCAGACGATCACCGGACTGGCCGCCTCTCCGCTCGTCCGCTGGATGGACGTCGCGACGGCCCTGCGTTAGCTCGGACCCACCTGCTTCAGGCTCGCCGACAGACTGGCGACGACCGGGTCAAACCCGGCGCTGGCAGGATTCTTGCGCAGGCAGTGGGCGCCTGTCATCGTCGCTGCGTGTTCCCGGCAACGCCGGGCCTCGGGACACTCGGTACACTATGGGCAGGCAACGAGCAGCACGAGAGGCAGGGTGGAACATGGTCGACGGGCAATGACCCGCCCGCGGCTCGGCATCTATCTGCACAGTCCGCTGGGCTCCGGCCACGCCCGCAGGCTCGCGGCGATCGCGGCGGCGTGGGCGGTCACGGGCGACGTCGTCTGGCTGGCGGACCGGCCCCAGGGGGCGGCCGGCGAGACGGTCCTGCTGGCGCCGGCCTGGTCCGGGCAAGGCTGGCCGGACAGTGACGCCGAAGCGCGTCTGGCCCGACGGGGGACGCAGGTCGCCACCTGGCTGGATGAGCATCCCATCGATCTGCTGGTGCTGGAGTATTACCCGTTTGGACGGCGGGCCTATGGGCCCGAGCTGGCCCCGGTGGTCGCCTGGGCCCATGGTCGGCACGTACCGACGGTCGTCTCGGTGCGGGACGTCATCGGCAAGCCGCTCGGGATCCTCGGCGCCACGTGGCTCGCCACCCGCCCGATGCTGGGCGGGGCCCGGCTCACGGTCACCTGGCCCGCGCTGATCGGCGCGTCCGCGTCGGCCGGCATCAGCTTCACCGTCTCGCTGCTGGCCGCCACGCTCGCGTTCGACGGTGCGCTGCTCGAGCAGGCCAAGCTCGGCGTGCTCGCG
>JACMPN010000280.1 GCA_014377495.1 Candidatus Sericytochromatia bacterium | reverse complement strand
TGTATCGCTTCAACCAGGCAGGCAGGGCCTTTTTGGACATGCCGATCAGGGCGGTCCAGTCACGGACCATCGCCATTTCGCCCTGCCAATACAGCGACTCCTGGGTCAAATCCGTCGGTCCGAAGTTGTCGACGACGGCCTTCAGGGTCACGCCCCCCCCTTGGCTTGCGGTCAGGCCGACCATGGCGGCCAGATGGCCGCCGGCACTGCTGCCCCAGGCGGCGACCCGCTGCGGATCCAGGTTGATCGTGCCGGCTTCCCGCTGCAAGTAGGTGATGGCGCTGCGCACGTCGTTGATCGGCGCCGGAAACAACGCCCCCGGTGCCAGCCGGTAGTTCACCGAGGCGATCAGAAATCCCCGAGCCTGCAACTCCTTGAGGATCAGCCCGTCGCTGCCGAACTGGATGTCGCCCTTGTCGCCGGCCTGCCAGGAGCCGCCATGGATAAAGACCACCACCGGCAGCGGCTGATATGTCGGTGTCGTCGGGTAGTAAAGATCGAGTTTCAACACCTGCCCGCCCACGGTGGTGAACGGCACGTCATGGCGGACCGCGCCGGCAGGCGTTGCTGCGGCGCTCGTCAGGGTGAAGGCGCTGGCAGCGGACGTCAGGGCGCCTGGGCGCTGTAGCAGCAGGGGCTGGCAGCCGATGGTCCCCAGTGTGACGGTGAGACCGAGGGCGATGCGGGTGATGCAATGCGATTTCATGATGGCTCCAACCCCAATAACGGCGGATGGCCAGTGTAGTGAAGCCGCATGGCTACTGCAATACACGGCTCCGGGACGGCGCTGGGCCCCTGCTGGAGCGTCTGTCTACTGCGGCACCGGAGCAACGACGGGCGCTCGGGTTACAGAACTTTTACCGCCGGCGCTCAGGCGGGGCCGGTTGTTGTCGAGGAACCCCTGTTTGCCAGTCCGGGCCGCTGCCATGTATCCCTGCAGTGTCCGGGGGATCGGCAGATACAGGCCGAGCTCCGTAAACATGCCCCGTGCTGCTTCACAGCCATGACCGAGCCCCATGCGCACGGCCACCCTGCCGCCTCTGACATGGTTGAAGGCGAAATGGTCGGCAAAGTCCGGCATGAAGGCATACCGGCAATCCCCCGACCACGCATTGAGCTGCTGGCTCAGGGTCGGAATGGTGGTCGCGGGCGGCTGTTGCAGCTCAGCCAGCGCCTTTTTGACGAGAGCATCCTGGATCAGGGCCTGGTGGGTCGCTGTGGCATCAAACCAGTCCGCCAGGTGCACCGGTGTGCCGGGATGGCGGAGATCGAGAGTCAGGAAGTAGGTCGACATCCATGGATGGGCAGTCCCGGGCACGTTAACGTAGTCCTGCACCTTGAGAGTCAGCAGAGGACCGACCCACGAAATCGGCACCATCGAGATGTCGAGCGTCGCCTCGGGCTGTTCCCTGTACTTGGCGAGCAGCGCTTCCCGGAAGTCATACACCTGCGTTGGGGGATTGCCTGGTCGGGTCACGCGCACGTCGTCACTGGTCCAGTCGAGGCGGAAGCCATGGCTGCTGCCTGACCAGATCCGTTGCGCTTTGGCGGCCGCAAGGACCGGGGCGCCGAGCAGGACGAGGACCCCGATGAGCGGCAGGCAAAGGGCGGCAAGTCGCCTGGCTGTCATCGGGGTCCTCGTTTCGGTAACCGGCCTACGGTGCCTCAACATTATCAGGTGATGCAGCAGGTGTCGGCGTGGGTTAGGGTTTCGGCGCCACGATGGAAATCTGACCGGAGTCCGGCTCACTGCGGCCGGAGTCGCTGGTCGGGGCGCCGGGGGGAACGTCACCGCATAGGCACTGGTAAACGGTGCGTCATAGGCCTGCAGGACATAGGCGTCTGCGCCATATTCCCTGGTCATTTTGTAGGAAATGCGGCAATGTCCCTTGTTGCCCCAATCGGTTCCCCAGGAGTTGCGGACGATGAAATAGCCGCCCCCCGGCGCTTCTGGATTGTCTTCGTATCCGACCAGCACCACGGCATGGCCGCCCGTCGCTTTCGCCTTTTCAGGGGTCAGGTCCGGGATGATGTCGCTTTGGGCCGTGATTCCGTCACCCCAATCGCCCGCATTGACCGGGTAACCAATCACGAGAGGGCGATCCTCTTTCAGGGCCGTTTTCAGGCTGGTCACATTGACCACCACCATCGACATACTGCCGCCCTGTCCCTGAAACGTTTCCTTGCCGATGATCCGATCGGCGATCGACCCGAGGTGTTTTTTGGCCACCGTCACAAGGTCGGCATCCGGCTTGTCCTGGCTGGTACCCGGGTTATAGGGGGCATCTGCCTGGGAAAGGTAGCCCTGTTGGGCAGGGACGAAGGGGCTGTTGGCACTGACCTCGGTGTTACCTTCGCGCCGGAGAATCATGCCAACTTAGGCTGATGCGGTCCCTGTGTCGGCCCAGACCTTGGTTGGGTGAATCTTGCTGGCGATGGTGCGCTGATAATTCCAGCACATGAACGGTGGCGAGGCCTGTTTGATGGGCGCACCGGCCCGATCGGGAATCCCGTGACGGGGTTATTGTACCGCCAGATGAGGTTCTGCCCTTTAGCAAATCAACGCCTTGTGTTAAACTTTTATTAACCATACGCAGGCGGTTCTGAAAGGGTGTTGTCCAGATGGCTCGTACACGTTCGTGGGGGATTGCGCTCGTCGCCGTCATTGGCATGGGCTGTAGCCAGACCGGGCTGAACGCCCCCGTCGCCGCCCCGATGGTGGGCGCACAGTCGGTCTCGCAGGCGACCGGCCGCACCGACACGGTGTTCCCCACGGACGTCGGCCACACCTGGAACTACCAGACGGACTCGGTCTACCGGGACGACCCGGAGCGTCACTATGACGGCACGGAGTCGGCGAAGATCGACAGCGTCCGGCGGTCCGGCCGGTCGACGACCCTGCAGTTGCGGGTGATCGACGATTACTCGAACAAACTGCGCTTTCCCACGCTGACCCTCAGCGACGAGGCGGTAACGTTTGCCGGGGCCACCTACTGGGGCAGCGGCGCCAAAGAAGCAGAGGAGATGACGTTCCGGCTGCTGAAGCTGCCGTTCGCCACGGGCAATCGTTGGGACGACGGCGACTGGGCCGGCGAGACCCGGGTGCGCGAGACCGTGTCCGTGCCGGCCGGGACCTTCGACACCTGGAAGATCGGCGCCATCGGCACCTACGATCATGCCTACACGGCGGTCGGCACCTACTGGGTTGCCCCGGGAGTGGGCATCGTCAAGAGCGATCTGGGCCTGCCGAATATCGACTGTGTGGCCGTCCTGCTGCCGCCCGGGACCAAAGCCACGATCCGCAAGCCGCTCCCCAAAGGTTTCCTGAAGCCCACGTCCAAGGCTGCCTCCGCCCGGGTCGCCCGCTGACCCGGACTCGTGCCTGCCCTGGCAGAAGCCCGGGCCGGAATCTATCCCGAGCCCAGTGCCGATCACACCGTCCGCGATGAGGCGTTAATTGCCCCAGAACCCATCCGCGAAGCCACGGTCAGCAGGCAAAAACGCTCTCACGCCAACCTGGAATCAGCCAGCGCTGCACCCCGTGCATAGACCGGGTTTGTTAGCAGAAGAAGCGGTGACGTCGCAGGACCGTCCGAGACATCCTTCTTTGATTTCGTCAATTCTTTCGTTCATTCCGGCAATTCTTTCTTTATAAAGAACTATGCTACCGGGGCCACCGTTGTTCCGATTGATCCAACGTTGTCCTGAGGTTCCATCATGCCTGCCAATACCGATAGCGACTCCGCTGTGCCTACAGGTGCCTCAGCCAACGTCCCCGAGCCGGCAGCCGGGCGCGACGGCAGCGAACCGCACCCTGACGGTCGGCTGGCATTTCCGACCGTCGGCATCGGTGCTTCGGCCGGCGGCCTGGAAGCGATCATCGCCCTGCTCAAGGGTCTTCCCGAAGATCCCGGCATGGCCTTCGTCATCGTCCAGCACCTGGACGCACAGCGGCGCAGCCTGCTGGGTGAAATATTGGCCCAGGCCACGTCGATGCCCGTCGTGACGGCGACCGACGGGCTGCTGGTCGCCTGCGACCATGTCTACGTCATCCCGGAAAATACCTCGATGATGGTCCAGGGTGGCACCCTGCAACTCAACCCACGCAAGCTCACCCACGGCAAACACATGCCCGTGGACGTCTTTTTTCAGTCGCTGGCGGCAGACCAGGGCAACCAGGCCATAGGCGTCGTCCTTTCCGGTGGCGACGGCGACGGCACGATCGGACTGCAGACGATCAAGGCGGAAGCCGGCACCGCCATCGTGCAGGAGCCGGATACCGCCAAGAACCCGAGCATGCCCGACACTGCGATCGCCACTGGGGTCGCCGATCTGATCCTGCCGCCGGCCAAAATCGGTGCCGCCCTGATCACCATCGGTCAGCGTCTCAAAATCCAGATGGCCAGGCCACTCCTGATCACGTCAGACGCAGCCCCGCTGCCGGACGCGTTGCAGGAGGTCTTCAAACGGCTGAAGGCAAGTTGCGGCATCGACTTCGCCACGTACAAGCCCAATACGGTCGAACGGCGGCTGGCCCGGCGGATGGTCGTCCAGGGTGCGGATACCGTCGAGCAGTATGTGCGCTGCCTGGACGAACACCCGGAAGAGGTCGACGCGCTGTACGCCGAACTGCTGATCCATGTGACGAGCTTCTTTCGTGATCCGGAGGTCTTTGAAGTCCTCAAAAAAACCGTATTCCCGAAAATCATCGAAGGCCTTGCCGACGGGCAGTCCATCCGGATCTGGGTGCCGGGCTGCGCCACCGGCGAAGAGGTTTATTCTTTGGCGATCGGTCTCCTGGAATGCCTCGGCGACGACGTGGCGCAGATGCCCGTGCAGATTTTTGCCACCGACGTCGGCGTTGCGGCCCTGGCGGAGGCCCGGGCTGGCATTTACCCCGAGAGCATCGCCGCTCAGGTGTCCCCCGCCCGCCTGAAGCGCTTCTTCGTGCCTGTCGCCGGCGGTTACCGGGTAACCCAGTTTGTCCGGGACCTCTGCCTGTTCGTGCAGCACGACGTGACCAACGATCCGCCTTTTTCCAGGTTGGACCTGATCAGCTGCCGGAATCTCTTGATCTATTTTGGCCGCGACCTGCAGGATTGGGTGGTGCCGACGTTCCACTATGCGTTGAGCCCGAACGGGTATCTGCAACTCGGACGGTCCGAAGGCCTGGAAGGCTTTGCCGATCTCTTTTTGCCGGTGGACACGACGACCAAGGTCTTCGCCCGGAGGGTGACCGGCAGTCGCAACCGGACGCGAGTGACGTTTGGCGGCTTCGATAGCGCCCGCCTGACGCCGCATGCCGTCGGGCCGACCCGACAGCCCGCCCGGGGCCTCTCCGCGCTCAAACAGGCGGCCGACCGGGCGTTGTTGGCCAATTTGGCGCCGGCAGGCGTCGTGGTCAACGATGCCATGGACGTCCTGGAGACCTATGGCAGCACGGGACCCTACCTCGAACTTTCCCCCGGTACGGCCAACCTGAACCTGCTGCGCATGGTCCGGGTCGGGTTGTTGGCCGACGTGCGGACAGCGCTGCATCAGGCCAAAAAGCAAAACACGCCTGTCCACCGCGTGGGCTTGGCGGCCGAGGGCGATGCCTCCCCGCGTCCGGTCCGGATCGATGTCATCCCGGTGACGTTGCCGCCTCCAGCCGTCGAACACTATTTCCTGATCCTGTTCCGGGAATCGCCTGCGGTGCCAGACGTATCAACACGGGAATCCCGGCTGCCCGAGGTCGAAGGGGACTCCAATGAAAGCTTTAAGCAGCTCCGGCTCGAACTGCTGGCCTCACGCGAGCATCTGTCGGCGGTGATCGAGCAGCATGCGATCATCAACGACGAGCTGATTTCCGGCAACGAGGATGCGCTGTCGGCCAACGAAGAGTTCCAGAGCATGAACGAGGAACTGGAGACCGCCAAGGAGGAATTGCAGTCGACCAACGAAGAACTCAATACGGTCAACGATGAGCTGCAGTTTCGCAACCACGATCTGAACGACCTCAACGACGACCTGACCAATCTGATCAGCAGTGTCGACATTGCCGTCGTCATGCTGGACCTGGACCGTCGCATCCGGCGGATGTCGCCCAAGGCCGAAATCGTGCTCAATGTGGGCCCGGCGGATCTGGGGCGGCGGATCGGCGACTTCAAGCCGATATTCTCGGAGCCCGGCCTAGACCGGCTGACGAGCGACTTTCTCAGCGACGGCGTGCCGCGTGACGTCGAAGTGCAGGACGATCAGGGCAACTGGTTCCGCCTGCAGGTCCACCCCTACCGCCGGCATGACCAGATCATCGCCGGTGCCGTCCTCTCCCTGATCGACATC
The DNA here is from genome assembly GCA_014377495.1 of Candidatus Sericytochromatia bacterium. Lineage (GTDB taxonomy): Bacteria > Cyanobacteriota > Sericytochromatia > JACMPN01 > JACMPN01 > JACMPN01. The sequence goes on along the minus strand of JACMPN010000280.1, from coordinate 2,191 downwards.
AACGACCTGAAGCAAAGTGCCAACGCTGCCGCACGGGCCGGTGACTATGCCGCCGCCATCGTCGACACGGTACAGGTCGCCATGGTCGTCCTCGATGCGCAGCTGCAGGTCAAGTCCGCCAACCAGGCTTTTTATGCGCTATTTCAGGTCGATGCGGCAGCCACGCAGGGCCGTTACATTTACGAAACGGGCGGCGGCCATTGGGACACCCCCCGGCTACGGGAACTGCTCGAGACGATCGTGCAAAACCAAAAAGAGGTGAATGACTGCGAGGTGGCGCACGACTTCCCCCATCTCGGACGTAAAACCCTGTCGCTCAGTGCCCGCCAGATCGGGCCCCACGACAATCAGCCGATCACCATCATCCTGGCCATCAACGATATGACGGAGCGGGCGACCCTGCTCGCCAATGAACAGGCGGCCCGGCACGAGGCGGAAAATGCCAATCGGGCCAAAGACGACTTTCTGGCGACCCTCTCGCACGAGCTGCGTTCGCCGCTGACCACCATCCTCGGCTGGACCCACCTGCTCCAAAAAGGCCGTCTGAGTCCCGAGAAGGTCGTCCTCGGGATCGGGGCGATCGATCGCAGCGCCAGGACCCAGTGCCGGCTGATCGACGATCTGCTGGACGTGTCGCGGATCGTCGAAGGCAAGGTCCACCTCGACCACAAGCCGGTTTGTATCACGGCCATCGTTTCAACGGCCGTCGACTCGCTGCGGCTGACAGCCAACGCCAAATCCATCACCATCGAGATGGTGAGCGACCCGGCGGTGGGGATAGTCGAATGCGATGGCGATCGGATCAATCAGGTGATCGTGAATCTGCTGACCAACGCCGTGAAGTTCACGCCCAGCGGGGGCAGCGTCAGCGTAGCTCTGGATATCTGCGACGGCCAGGCCCGGTTGCGGATTGTCGACACGGGGATCGGCATCAGCCCTGCGTTCATGCCACATCTGTTTGAGCGCTTCAAGCAGGGGGACGAAGCGATGACCCGCCGACAGGGCGGCCTCGGCATCGGCCTGGCGATCGTCCGTCATCTCGTGGCACTGCATGGCGGCACGATCACGGCGGCCAGTCCCGGCCACAATCAGGGATCGACGTTCACGGTCCTGCTGCCCCTCGTCCAGTCCGCAGGCAGTCCGACCGTCGCCCCTTTGCCGGCGCTTGACGTCGCTGAGGAGGAGGCTTCGGCATTGGCGGGCCAGCGATTGCTCATCGTCGACGATGACCGCGATGCCCTGACGGTACTTGGCGAAATCCTGCGCCATCATGGCGCCGCCGTCGTCACCGCCAACTCCGCAGAGGAGGCGCTCGTCTGCATCACGGCAAGCCAGCCGACGCTGCTGATCAGCGACTTGGCGATGCCCGACGTGGACGGTTACACGTTGATCCGTCAGATCCGGGCCCTGGCCGAGGGAGAGGGGAGGGACACTCCGGCGATTGCTTTGACGGCGTCAGCCCATGCGGCCTCCGCCCCTGCTGCGCTCAGTGCCGGCTTCAGTGCCCACGCGACAAAGCCGGTGGACGTTGCTGCGATCGTGGCGTTGATTGGTAAACTGACAGCGGTTGCCGCTCGGCCCTGACGGGTCGATCCGGTGCTTGACTGGGACTGTGGTTGACGAGGTTGTATGGGGTTCAGCGATGACGCCGGGGGCTTGGACCCTCTCCAGGAACATGCCATGACCCTGCCGGAAGAGGCGCATGATCTGTCGGACGGCCCCGAGTTGCTGGTGGCCGCCGACGCGATGCAAGACCTCCTCATCTGGCTGCAGTCGCGCTGCGGCATTGATTTCAGCGCCTACAAGACGAAGTCCGTCGAGCGGCGGCTGACCCGGCGCATGGTCGTGCATGGGGTGCAGACCATTGATCAGTACCGCCGGATCCTGGCGGCGCACCCGGAGGAGGTCGAGGCCCTGTATGCCGAGTTGCTGATCCATGTGACGGGCTTCTTCCGCGACCCGGAAGTCTTTGAATTCCTGCAACAATCGGTGCTGCCCAGGATCATCGGCGACCGCGCCGACGGCCAGGCCATCCGCATCTGGGTGCCGGGATGCGCCTCCGGTGAGGAGGTGTATTCGCTGGCGATCTGTCTGTTGGAATGCCTTGGCGACGATATGCAGCGGATACCGATTCAGCTGTTTGCCAGCGACATCGGCGCCGCCGCCCTAGCCGAGGGTCGCGCCGGCTGCT
>JACMPN010000025.1 GCA_014377495.1 Candidatus Sericytochromatia bacterium | reverse complement strand
TGTCCCAACAGCTGGTGGTAGCCACGGGCGGCGATCATGGCGGCATTGTCGCTGCAGAGCCCCGGTGGCGGTACGACCAAACGCGCTCCCTGCTTGGCGAGGGTCTCGGCCAGTCGGGCTCGGAGCTCACGGTTGCTGGCTACGCCCCCGGCCAGGATGACGGTCTCCATGCCGAGGTCGGCCGCCGCCCGAGCCGTCTTCTTGACGAGCGCCCCCACGGCTGCCCGCTGAAAGCTGGCCGCCAGGTCGGCGACGGGCAACGGCTGCGGCAGCTTTTGGACCGTATACAGAACTGCCGTCTTCAGCCCACTGAAGCTGAAGTCATAGGGGTTGGTCAACCTGGCCTGCGGAAAATCGAAGGCCCGGGCATTCCCTGATGGAGCCAGGTTGTCGATCGGTGGCCCACCGGGATAGGGCAGGCCGATCATCCGGGCGACCTTGTCGAAGGCTTCACCGGCAGCATCGTCCACCGTCTGGCCGACCAGGCGGTAATGACCGAAGTCCTCCATGATGACGAGGGCCGTATGGCCGCCCGAGACGAGCAGCGCCAACACGGGCGGCTTCAGGTCGGGATCGACGAGAAAGTTGGCGAACAGGTGGGCTTCGAGGTGGTTCACCCCGACGACGGGCACATCGAGGGCCCAGCCCAGGGCCTGGGCGGCCGTCACCCCGACGAGCAATGCCCCCAACAGGCCGGGCCCCTGCGTGACGGCGACGGCGTCGATGGCAGCGAACCCGACCTTGGCCTCGGCGAGGGCCGCGTCGATCAGCGGGGTCAATAGCTCCGTGTGGGCCCGGGAAGCCAACTCGGGAACCACACCGCCGTAAACGGCATGCGCCTCGATCTGGGACGAGACGAGGTTGGCCAGGATCTCCCGGCCGTCCCGCACGAGGGCGACCGAGGTGTCATCACAACTGGTTTCCAAACCGAGCACGAGCATGCGGCCATCCAAATCCGTTCGACGACCGCCAAAGGCAGCCGTCATGGTGCAGAGCTTCATTCTACCGTGCCCGGAACCCTGTCTGGCGAGCGGACCAGGCTGAGGTGACAGGCGGCATGCGGTCCTGACACCGGCCTCCTGCTAAGAGCGGGCGAGACCACCGATGGTGCGGTGATTTCCGCTCGTCTTGCCAGGCCAGCGCCGGTCCACTACGCTGCATGCGAGCGACGCTCTGTCTGGTTTTGCGTCGGGTCACCCTTGAGACCATCCGACATCGCCGCCGCGGTCCCTGCGGACCGGAACGCAGTCATGGCGCCAGCAGCGGTGTACCTAAGACCAACGTCTTGGTCAAAAATAACCTGTCACTTTTGACAGGGTTGCCTGAGTGAAGGATTCCCGATGGAACGTCTGATCGGTTTGGTGGGCATTGCCTGCATTTTGGGCATCGCCGTGCTCTTTTCCTCCAATCGCAAGGCGATCAGTATCCGGGTCGTCGCTTGGGGGCTCGGGCTCCAGATGATCCTGGCCCTCTTTATCCTGCGGACGTCCCTCGGCAAAGCCGTCTTTCACAAGGCGGGTGAGCTGATCACGACCCTCCTGGATTTCACCAAGGTGGGTTCGGGATTCGTCTTCGGCAAACTGGTCACCGATATCCCGTCGATGGGCTTCATTTTCGCCTTTCAGGTCCTGCCGACGATCATCTTCGTCGGTAGCCTGATGGGGATCGCCTATCACCTGGGCATCATGCAGCGGGTCGTCAGCGTCATCGCCAAGGTGATGGTCAAAACAATGGGCACGTCCGGAGCCGAGTCGCTATCGGCAGTGGCCTGCGTCTTCGTCGGGCAGAGCGAAGCCCCCCTGATGATCAAGCCCTATATCGCCGGCATGACCCGTTCGGAGCTGATGGCGATCATGACGGGCGGCATGGCGACGATCGCCGGCAGCGTCATGGCGGCTTACATCGGCATGGGCGTGCCGGCAGCCCATCTGCTGGCAGCC
>JACMPN010000279.1 GCA_014377495.1 Candidatus Sericytochromatia bacterium | reverse complement strand
CACGTGCGACGACGAGGCGGCCGCCGTGGCGCTGCCGGCGCGCAAGGTGCCAATCGCCGAGCCGCCCGCCTCAGCTGCTGCCTGATTGAGGGCACAGCAGACGACGACCGTGCCCTGAGTCTGCACCGAAACCCGTTGCTGAACGTAGGCGTCGAGCCCGGCCAGTGACTCCTGAAAACTGGTTAGTGCGGAGGATGCCGCGCCTTCGGACTGCGTGGCGAGTGCGGCGACGGCAGCCATCCGCCCCTGCCAATAGGTCGAATCGGTAATGCTGACGGCTTTTTCGAAAAAGGCCTGCAGCCCATCGTAGGCGGCTGTGAAGTCTCCCGTGGCGCGTGCCTCATGAAAGGCTGCTGCAAAGGTGTGCAGGGACGTGTCCAGCGACGCTTGCTGATCCTTGATCATCGCTTTGGGCAGCGCGGGGTCGGCGGATGCGGAAAACTGGCTGACCTGGCGCAGATCCTGGGCAAGGCCCTCCTGAAGGCCGACATAGGCTTCCACGTCGGTGGCCAATACGGCTTGGTGCTCGGTCGAGCGGCGGGCCTGGACCAGGTTGCCCGATTTGGCCAGTTCTCCGGCAAAACCCCTGAGCAGGGCATTGGCCCCCCCCTGTGTGACCCGCATTTCCATCGCCAGGCTGTAAAGAACCAGCGATTCGCGCAGCGATCCGCGCGGCAGCGCCGTCAGGGCTTGTCGCCAGTCTGCCACGGAGGCTTTGACGGTGCGGCCGCCGATGGTGGCCTGGATCGTCTCTTGTCCGAAACGCATCCCGGCGGCGGGTTGTCCGGCGGACTCGCGAAACACGCTCTGCAGGGTCGACACATCGACCGACTCGATGACCGGCAGCGGGCGTGCCGAGACCGGGGCCGAGGTTGCCTGGTGACTCGCGGCGACACTGTGATCTGTGGGTGTCAGGGACAGGGCGACCGGAAGTTCTAGGGCAGTCTCGGCGGCCGTCAGTGGGCCGGGCCCAGGCGCTGCCTCCGTCTGGAGTGGGCCGGTGACCCGTTTGGGTGGCCCCCCGGACAGCTCCGTTGAGGTCAAAAATGGTCGATCAAGATTTAACGGTCGGTCAGGATTCCAAGACATGATCGTTGTATGCCCATTTTCACTAAAATGTAATCATTTCTCCACTGATAAGCGAAACGCCCCGGACCACTCGCATCGGTGGTCCGGGACGTTTCGCTTATCAGTGGATCAGTTCGGGTGACAGGCCTTGCAGGGGATCCCGCCGCTGGACAGAGCGTTCGCCCGCGACATCTCCTTCAGGTTGACGCCCGTTCCAAACTGGCAGCCGGGCTCGTGGAATTTGTGAGTCTTCGTGTGGAACATCACCGTGGGCGACGTACCGGCGGCAGGCGGCGCTGCGGCCGTCGTTCCCGGGGCCCCGTTGGCTGCCGATGTGGTCTGACGGTATTGGGTCCGGGGAGCATCCGGGTGACGGGCGGGCTTGCGGGCCTCGTCTTTGGCCGCCCCGTCATCGATGTTCTCATTGCCCTTCTGGTGGCCGTTGTGCCGGTAAGTGTGGGGCGACTCGGTCAGTTTGTCCTGAGGAGACCAGATGCCCCGCTTGGCATTGCGGGCCTCACGCTGGGCGACGACGATCTGATCGACGTACTTTACGTTGGGGGCATAGGTGAGCAGCATGGCGTGGCCCGCTTTCACCAACTCCAGGTTGACGAAGGTCTTGCCCACGAAGACGTAGCCGAGCATCCGGCCGTACTTGTCACGGGTCTGGACGTCGGTCTCGATGCGGACCTGCTTGTTCAGCATCAGCGTTTTGGCAAAGTCGGCCGCCCGGGTGCCCCAGGGTTCCTGACCGGGATCCTTGGCCGAGTGGGCGACTTCCGGACAGTCGATACCCAACAGGCGGATTTTTTCCGGTTTCGGCTGGCCGGGCACCTGTACGGCGATCGTGTCGCCGTCGGAGACCCGGATGCACGTGCCGATGATGTCTGCGGCGAGTGCCGGCATGCTGACCGCCAGCCAGACAAAGACCGGCAAGGCGAGCCGTAACAAGGCGTTCATGGAGTTGTCATCCCAACTGGCCGGACGGTTCGCCGTCGGCATGCATTCATCCTAATAGAAAGCCCCCGGCACGTCATCCGGCATGGTTTGCCGCCTGCCGCCGGCGGGTAAGAAATTAAAAAGACGATCACACAGGCTTTTACCTGCAACGGAGGACCGGCATGAGTATCAATGGCTTAGGTAGTGCAGCCGCGGCGGCGTTCGAGACCCCGAAAAAGGGCGCTGCCCCGACGGCCACGGCCGGCCCTCAGGCTAAGACCCCCGCCAAGGGCGATACGCTGAACAAGAGCCAAGCCGGCAGTGGCGTTCCCGCCGTGGCCATCGCCGACCAGGAAACGCCCAACCCCAAGTCCGGCGCCACGTTCAAGAACATGCTCAAAGCCGCCAAGGACGCCGATGGTGACGACCTGACGAAGAGCGCCATCCCCCTGTTCGACCGGGCCATCAGCCTGGCCGAAGATTCCGGTGACCTCGAAAAGGTGATCAAGGCCGCCGACAATCAGGCCTATTTGCCCGTCGTCGAGAGGGCTCTGGCCAAGGGCCTGAAGATCACCACCAATGCGGGCGATTTGATGGATCTCGCCAAGTTGGCCGACAAACGGGGCCTGGCCCGAGCCACCGAAGGCTTGGTCAACAAGGCGATCGGGGCCAGCGGCAACGCCAAGGAACTGCGTAAAATCGCCGACTTTGCCAGCGACAACAAGCTTACCAATCAAGCCCAGCAGGCCTTCGCCAAAATCGCCAACCTGCCTGCCGCCAAAAAGTAATCCGCCGTCCATAGGCCGATCCGGCTGCAATCCGGTTTGCAATCAGTACCGTCAGCCCGAATAGGCTGGCGGTACTGAACGTTTGGTGAGTCGCTGCTGCCGGCACCCCGCCCGACTGACGGCGGTGAACCGGAGAGCTGGCTGGCCGACACATACCAATGGGCAGCGCCCACGCCAGCCAGGCACGCGCTTTTGCGGCGACGGCTCGGTGAGGTGGACCCTGATTTCCCGGAACGGCAGTGGCCACCGGTCCCCACGCAGATGCGGAGGCCGGCAGCCGTCGGTGCTTGACCGAAAGGAGGGCTACCTCTTGACGAGGTTCTGCAATGTTGCTTCTCCTGTGGCGGGGAGGTTGGTCCGCACCTCGGAGCCGTCCGGCATCGTGACGACCATGTTGGCGGCGGCATGCGACCCGTTGCCACTGCGCAAGGCGACCTTGACGACGACCGCCGGCTCGCCGTTTGCGTAGAGCTTCAACCGGTCTCTCTCATTGTTCCGACGCCAGTCGTTGGCCCACCAGCGGTCAAAATTCTTGAACTTGCACCAGTCCCGCCGGATCTCCCAGCCGATGCGGGCCCAGTCGTTGCCTAAGGGCGATATACCGATTTCGTTGTCGACACACCACACGGCTGCGGAAACGGCCCCATAAGCTTCCGCTTCACCTGCCACATACTGGTCGTACGGGTAGTTGGGTGTCTTGTATCGCCAGGATTCGCCCCGTCCTTGGACCTGCATCGGTTTGGTCTCGGGCAGTCCGTTGCCCGGGGCCTGCTTGGCTGAGGCGAACCGATCGTCGAAGACGATGTCGCCGTTCAGGCCGGAATGATTCTTCGCATCCAGATTGCCGGACCTCATGACCAGCCTCATCCCCGGAATCGGCTCGAAGTTGATGTCCTGGCCTTTGAACGTGACGTGGTTCTTGCCCAGCTTATCGTCCTGCCAGTCCATTTCGCCGCCGGTGACATTGCCGTTGCCATCCACGGTCGCCTGCACGTCAAAGACGTCCTTTTCCCCTTTGCTATCCACCGTGTAGGTCGTGGCAACTTTTTTGGTGCCATCGGTCTGCAGGGTTTCCACCGGCTTGGCTCCCGTATAAGTCTGATCGACGGTGCCGTCGCCGTCTTCGTCGATCGTCCCGTTCAGACTGCCGTCCGCATTGGCACGTTCACTGTTCACGCCTTCCGGGGCGCTCGTGGGCAGCCCGCTGTCGAGGAAGTCATCATCGTCCGACACTGATTGTGGGGCCGGCGATGCTTCCGGGGCCGTCTGCTTGGCGGCAAACGTCGCTTTGCTGATTGGCATCAACGGCGGCCGCTTGTGTTCCAGATTGATCACCGCCAGGTTCAGTTGACTCAGGTAACGGGCGACATTGCCGGACGATTTGGCGAATTCGGGATCGCCTTGGCTGACGACCGCCTTGGTCGGACCCGCCCTGGCCGGCGTCACGCTGCCAGGCGTGTTCCCGGTACCGGTGCAGGCATTGATCAGCGTGAGCAGGGTGGTGACGACGATCAGGGGCTTGAGCGGCTGTGGCATGGCATCTCCAAGAGGTAGGTTGCTGTCTCGGGAGGTATGATCCCACCTCTTGGGGCCAACAGTCAAAATATCAATGTGGCGGCGGTTTGTCGCTGTCTGACCTTAGAGACTATCTCAATCAACGATCGGTCGCCTGGCGCCGTAGGGCACTGCCCCGACGGCCACGGCCGACCTTCAGGAGTGCGTGGCGTTGGCTACAGTTTGGCTGCAGTCGGTCAACGGCTGGTTGCGCATGGTCGAGCCCAATTGCCGGACTCCCCGGCCCTGCCTATACCGCCATGTGGTATGGCGGTATCATGATTCAAACATGGGGCAACAAGTGGGCTGCACAACTGGCGGCAGGTCGGCGACCAAAGGGCTTAGTATCGGACGTGCTTATCCGTGCCGCAGGCAAGTTGGTCATGGTTGATATGGCAAAGGAACTGGACCACCTGCGACTTCCTCCCGGAAATCGGTTGGAGGCATTGGGTGGCGAGCGCAGCGGTCAGCACAGTATCCGCATTAATGACCAGTGGCGGGTTTGCTTTCGCTGGCACGAGGGGGATGCCTATGGTGTCGAGATTGTGGATTACCACTAGGAGGGGAAATGCCGGAAATCGTCCGGGATGATGATCGGGCTCGCCAGGAGTATGGCCCACGGGAGTTTCCACCGATCCATCCTGGCCAGATCCTATCCATGGAGTTCATGGAGCCTGTTGGCTTGTCTCAAAGCCAATTGGCTCGGGATCTCAAACTACCCTTTCGCCGCATCCACGAGATCGTGAACGGTAAGCGATCGGTCAGTGCAGAGACGGCCTTCATCCTAGCCAAATATTTTGGGACTGAGCCGCGCTACTGGCTCGACCTTCAAACCCATTTCGACTTGGCCAGTGCCAGAGACGCTATCCAGGCGCATCTGGGACAAATTAGGCCGTTGGCGAACGCCTAATCAAACCCTCCACAAGGCTGACATGCCCGAAGTTCGGTATTTCTGCGGCGACGCAGCTGGCGCAGGGGGGCCACCCAAAGGTGGTGCAAGAGCGCCTGGGGCACGCCCAGATCGCCAAGACGCTGGACACGTACAGCCACGTCCTGCCGTCGATGCAACGGGACGCAGCCGACAAGCTGGACGCCCTGTCCGAGGGGCGGGTGGGGGCGTAGGCAACCCAATGATCGGGCACTTTCTGTCGGTAGTGGCGACCAGCGATCAACGAGGCGCTGAGGCCGCTAATACTGGATCTTGCGGATCCGATGGCGCTGCCTTGGCTGATCAAGGTCTTGAACGATCGCTGTAGGACGTTGCGCCTGCGCAGCGCACCTCCCTCCCCGTCGCAGAACACCCAGTCCGCCCCGTGCCCGTCGGCCACCATCCGCTCCTTGTGCTCGACCAGCGCCCGGACCGCCATGGTGGGCAGGTCCACGTGTCAGCGTGTCCGGCCACGGCGCACCGTATTTTCCATTTTTATTCTATAATAGTTCCATTGATGGTTCAGTGTGCTTGGATGTCCACACGCTGCCACGGAGGTTGACGGCGATGAACAAGGCAGACCTCATCAAGGCCATCGCAAGACCAGCCGGCATACCACAGACCACCGTGAGACAGGTACT
>JACMPN010000278.1 GCA_014377495.1 Candidatus Sericytochromatia bacterium | reverse complement strand
CAGCGGGTTGGCCCGTTTGACGTCCACCGCCACCGCAAACACGACCCTGTCGGCAACCTCCGTCACCTGCAGCAGGTCGCCAACGACCACCGGAAACGGTGCCGGCGGCTTGATCGCCTCGACGGGCGGCACCACTGTTGCGGGCTCCGGCGCATCGTTTGCGGCCAGGGCACGGGCAATCAGGCGTGACAGGGCTTCGGACTTGCTGATGCCGTCCCGGCCGGCGAGGGCATCGATGGCGGCGAGCTGGTCCGGCGGCAGGGTAAACGTCGCCGGCCGGCGTGCATCGATCTTCGGTTTCCGGCCAGCACCAGGCCGAGCGCCACCCATGCCCATCGTCGCCGCCTTCCTGATTAAGCTCATATGCCAATCATACCTGGGAGGCTGATTGTTCTCATAGTCTTTTCAGACCAACGCCGCAAAATGGCCGGGCACCCCGCAACATACCTGCGGGGTGCCCGGCTGGAGGATCTCTCAGAAGCGGCCTGACGACCAGACCATCGGCATTGTCTCGGTGAACAGACCGTTTTCGTCGCCATCGAGGCCCAAGCCCTGGTCTGGTCGTCAGGCCGGCAACTAGTTGGATTCCGAGTGTTTGGCTCTGGAGTCCTCAAAAGGTCGATTTCGGGGCCCAAAGTGGCAGTTGGACGAGTCCCCGTGTCCGTAGCAACAGCAGGCTGAATCAGTTGCTGCAGCGCGGTCGGGATTCTTCGAGTCCCGGCATTGACGCCGGCAAATGCTGCCGGTGTGCGCTCCCCCAGTAGGCGGCCGTTCTGAGGACACGCCTCGGCGTCATCGATGAGGGGAGGCACTACGAACTCCCGAGCAAAAACACCGGAAAGCCCTGTTAGGGCTGCTGCTGGAGATCCTGCGGCTACTCCTGCAATGGTACGCAGGCCGGCGTAACCAGCTGGTAGTCTTTGTTTGACCTTCAAGGCCGGATCACGAATGATCCGGCCTTGAAGGTCTTCAATCGGGCAGAAAGATCTCCGACTGCGTCGGACAAGGTCTGACCTCAGCTGGGGAAGGGGTCTTCCTGATCCTCGGCAACCTTGAACGGTCGCAGTGACTCGAAGCCTTTGTCGACGGGGCCCAGGCGAAACCAGTTCGGCGTCTGGTAGCTGGGCATCTCGGCGAGGATCTCCCGGAAGAACTTCCGGTAGCCGCCCGTGTAGCGGCCCTGGTCCCAGACCATCAGCATCGTCTCGGTGAACAGGCCGTTCTCGTCGCCATCGAGGGAGGCCTGATTGTCCTGGCAGCCGGATATCAGGAGCACGCTGGCCGTGATCTTGGCCTTGTCGCCGGCGGGGTGGCGGCCCTGGATGGTCTCGTATTCGGCCCGGTTGGCCTCGTACACGGTGGCGCTCTGGGCGGCAGTCAGTCCACGGAGGGCCCGGCCGGCTGATGAGCGTGCGCTGATCCGGGGCGTCTGGTCCAGATCGATGTAGGTCCGGACGATCTCCCGGGTGACGGTGCCGCTATGGCAGCTGTCGGAGAGGACCAGGACGCGCACGCCGGCACGGAACGTCGCCAGCAGCGCATGCAGCTCGTCGTCCAGGAACTCCCGGTCATAGAGCACCCAGGTTTCGTCCAGGCCGTCGTCCCGCTCGTCACGGTT
>JACMPN010000277.1 GCA_014377495.1 Candidatus Sericytochromatia bacterium | reverse complement strand
TGCAGGCCGCCGGACACACACTGTTTGGCTTCGACCCCCTGACCGTCACCGAAGTCTTTGGCTGGAGCGGCGCCCAACGCCTCCTCCAACAGGTGGTCGTCGGTCGACACATCGACCGCATCCTCTGCTTTCCGCCGTACGACATGATCGATCCCGTCACCGCCATGGCCATCCGGGCCCTCGGCGTCCCCATCGTCGGCCTGCGCTATGATGACGGGATCTTCGTCGCCGGCCATCAGGGCCCCCGCCTGGCCCATCTGCTGAGCGAATCGGCAGGCACCTGCGATCTGGTCGGGACCACCTGCGCAGCCGCCCAGACCGAGGCGGCCAGGCTGGGCCTCCCCGAGATGGCGCTGTGGCCACTGCCGATCAGCACGGCGCCGTTTCCCACGGCCGACGTCCCCAAACGCTTTGACGTCACGTTCATCGGCCCGGCCATGCTCAACCCGGAACGCCCCAGTCCCAGACCCGGACTGGTCCTCCGCCTGCAGGCCGCCGGCATTGACGTGCATGTCTGGGGCAGTCAGTGGTCGGAGGTGGTGGGCTTACGCAGCGGCTCAGCCGGACCACGCCTCAGCCATGCCGAGATGGTCCGGGTCATCCATGAAAGTCACCTGGTCCTGACGATGGCCGGCAACTACCACGACAATCCGCAACCGATGCTCAAGCTGCGCAACCTCGAGGTGGCCGCCTGCGGCGGCGTCGCCCTGCAGGAACGCCACCCGGACATTGATCGCCGCCTGATTCCGGATGTGGACTATTGGCCGTATACCAGCCAGGACGACATCGTCGCCCAAGTCCGACTCGGGCTCGACCAACCGGATCGCCTGCGGGCCATCGGACGGCAGGCCGCGGCGACCGTCCGGGTCGCTTATACCTGGTCACGGGGCTGGGCGGGCATCGAAGCGGCCCTGACGGCTCGGGGGTTGGCTGCCACCGTCGACAAAACCGGCTCTACCGAGCCGGGCACCCAGGCAGCCCTGGCGCTCTCGGCGCTGGCCCTCGGTCATGCCAGCGAGGCCAAGGGTTATGATGCAGCAGCTAGGAGCTACTTTCAGGAGGTGCTGGCCGACGCACCGGAGGACCGCTCCGCCTGGGCCGGGGTGGCCCGCCTCGATGAACGCTGCGGGGCCCCCCGGGAACGGCTCATCGTCGATTGGCAACATGCCAGGGGTGACGGTGCGACCCGCAGCTACAACCAGGAATACAGCCCGGTGCTCGGCCTGCCGGGACTGGGGCGGCGATTTTATACCGACCCCGTCGCCGATGCGTCACTCTGGCTTTTCCGGTTGAAGGGTGAGTTGGGCGACCTGACCGGGGCAGTTGCGGAAGCACCGGGGTTTATGCCGCATTTCGACACCATCCTGCTCGGTCAGGCCCGCCTCTGGCGCGACAAGGGGCATACCGTTGCGGCCATCGGCCTCTACGAGGCCATCCTCGCCGTGCGGCCCGATTGGCACGACGCCTGGCGGGAACTGGCGGCGCTCCACGACCGCCAGGGGGACACCCGAGGGGCTCTCAACTGCCGCAGGCAGGCCCCGTAAACTGGCTTGACACGCTGTCCGGACACCCGTTTTGGCAATATCGGCGGCAGCCTGAAGCGGCAGGCCAGAACCGCGCCCGAGTCCGATCACGATCGACGGTGCGCCGCCCAGCCAGCGGTATTCCGAACGCCGGCAGCTGCTTCGCGATTTTTCTGGCCGGGATGC
>JACMPN010000276.1 GCA_014377495.1 Candidatus Sericytochromatia bacterium | reverse complement strand
TGAAAATAGGCCCGGTTCAACACCAATGGGTCGCCATGGCTGCGGGTCCCATGCAGGATGTGCACGCGTGGATCGGCGAGGCTCTCGACATAGCTGCAGGTGTCGTCGTCGCAGCCATCATCCCAAATCAGCAGTTCCCAGTCCGTTTCGGTCTGGGCCAGGATCGACGGGATCGACTGGCGGAGGAAATGGACGTGATTGAACGTCGAAAAGCAGATGCTGACCAAGGGTGCTGTCATGTGTGGGGGCCTTTGCGTATTACGTGAACTTTACCCGACAGCCCGGCAAGAGTTGATCGAACCGTTTGCGGACTTTTTTGGGGAGGGGATTGTCACTCAGGTCCAGTTCCTCCAGCCACGGCATCCGGCTGAGGACGGCCGGCACCTCACGTAGGTTGTTCATGCGCAGATCGAGCCGGCGCAGGTGGGTCAGTTGGACCAGAAAGTCAGGCAACGTCAGCAGGTCGTTGTAAGGCAGGGCCAGTTCGATGAGGCCCGCCAATTCCCCGATCACGGGTGGCACGTCCGTCATGCCGCACCGGTGCACGGTCAACTGGGTCAAGGCGCGGAGTTGGACCAGTTGCGCCGGCAAGGTCATGGGCCCGATGTTCAAGCTCAGCGCCGTCAGGCTGGCCAGCGAAAGCAGACAGCTGGGGAATCCCCCCAGGTCCTCGGCCTGGATCGTCAGGACCGCCAGCTGGTCCAGGGAGCCGGTCAGGCGTGTCGGGCAGAACCAGGCAACGGCAAACATCGCCATCAGCACGGCAGCCCCGGCCCCCAGGCCCAAGAAAATCCGCTGCACCCGCAGCCCGTCAGCCATCGTCATCGGATCAGACCTGCCGTTCCAACACTGTGCCAAGCCGCCCGGGCACCGGCATACAGATCGTCAAAAATGGGAGGGATCTGCCATGTGCCACGCTTCCCGGTAAGCGAGCGGCACCGTCGCTTCGTCCCGCAGGACGTCCGGCTCCAAAAAGGCGTAGATCTCACCGAAGTGCCGGGACTCGTGGTCGCTGATCCGCCGCTTGACGTGACGGGGGCGGATTTCCCCGGAGGACCGCATCCCGGCCGCCCCCAGCAGGTGGAGGAAGCTTTTCACCGTTTCGCGATGGTAGCGGTCGGCCCGATCCGCTTTCAATGGCACGTCGAGCGCCGCCGACCGGACTGGGTCCTGGGTCGCCACCCCGACGGGGCATTCGTTGGTGTCGCAGGCCCGGGCCTGGATGCAGCCGAGAGCCAGCATCATCCCCCGGGCGGAATTGCACATGTCCGCCCCCAGGGCGAGCGAGCGAAAAATGTCGAACCCCGACGCCAACCGGCCACTGGCAATGATCCGGATGCGATGGCGCAGGCCAAATCCGGTCAGGGCGTTGTGGACAAAGACCAGACCATCGGCGAGCGGCGTGCCCACGGAGTTGGAAAACTCCACCGGCGCAGCCCCGGTGCCTCCTTCGGCGCCATCGACCGTGATGAAGTCCGGGGCGATCCCCGTCGTCAGCATCGCCTTGCAGATGGCCAGAAACTGATACCGCTCGCCCACACAGAGCTTGAAGCCGATCGGCTTGCCGCCCGACAGGTCCCGCAGCTTGGCGACGAAATGCAACAACCCCTCGGGCGTGGCAAAGGTCGAGTGGGCCGGTGGACTGACCACGTCCCGGCCCATGGGCACGCCCCGGATGGCAGCGATCTCGTGGGTCAGCTTTTTGGCGGGCAGGATGCCGCCGTGTCCCGGCTTGGCCCCTTGCGACAGCTTGATCTCGATCATTTTCACGGCCGGGGTGGCCGCCCGCCGGGCGAATGCCTCGGCCGAAAAGTGCCCGTCGCCGTCCCGACACCCGAAATAGCCCGTACCGATCTGCCAGATCAGGTCGCCGCCCGGTTTGAGGTGATAGGGGCTGAGGCCGCCTTCGCCCGTGTTGTGGGCAAAACCGCCCTGTTTGGCCCCGTGGTTCAGGGCGAGGATGGCATTTTTGCTGAGGGAGCCGAAACTCATCGCCGAGACGTTGAACACGGAGGCGGCATACGGCAGGAGACAATCCGGCCCGCCCACCCGGATGCGGGGCTCCTCGTGCGGGGCATCGAGGGGGGCCAGCGAATGGCACATCCACTCGTAGCCGCTGCGATAGACGTCCCGCAACGTCCCGAAGGGTAGCGTGTCCCGGACCCCTTTGGCCCGCTGATAGACGAGCGACCGCTCTTCCCGGCTGAAGGGCGAGCCGTCCGTGTTCGACTCGACGAAATACTGCTGGATCTCGGGACGGATCCCCTCCATGAGGAACCGGCCGTGGCCGAGCACGGGATAGATCCGCAGCAACGTGCGGTCTTTCTGCGTCAAGTCACGGATCCCGACCAGGATGATCGGTCCGACGACGAGGAACGCCCACAGCACGTCCGGCCAGCGCCAGGCG
>JACMPN010000275.1 GCA_014377495.1 Candidatus Sericytochromatia bacterium | reverse complement strand
TCTGGATGCCGGTGGGCCTGGTGGGGGTCGTGGCGACTTTGGTCACCCCCGTCCGGGGACGGCGGGCGGATTTCGGCGTCTTGCGGGCGATCGGCGACACCAGGTTACAGATTGCCGCAATCATCGTCGGTGAAGCCGCCGGAATGGGTGTGGCCGGTTGCCTGGTCGGGACTGGCGCCGGGTATGCCTTGGCCCTGCTCCTGATCCGGGTGATCAACAAACAATCCTTCGGCTGGACGATCCATCTCCTCTCCCCGTGGCCCCATATCGGCACGTCGGTGATGCTGGTGATGGTCACGGCCCTGCTGGCGGGCATCTATCCCGGCTATGCCGCCAGCCGCCTCCCCATCGCCGAAGCCGTGCGGACGGAGTAATCCCATGACACTAATTCCGAACCAGTCAAACGTTCAGCGCTGCACCGTGGCCCTGACGACGCTATTTGTCCTGGCCCTGCCGGCTGCTGCTGCAGGAAGTTGGGAATCGGCCAGACCCGGCCGCCCGCTCCATTTCCCGGCGGATCATGCCAGCCATCCGGCTTTCAAGACCGAGTGGTGGTACTACACGGGGCATTTGCAGACAGAGTCGGGCCGCCGGTATGGCTACGAGCTGACCTTTTTCCGGCAGGGCACGGAGCCAGCCCTGAAGCCGCAAAATCCCTGGCAGGCGAAACACGTCTACCTGACCCACCTGGCCCTGACCGACGTCGACGGCAAGACGTTTCGGTATGCGGAAAGGACGAACCGGCCCGGGTTGGGCATCGCCGGCGCCGCCACGGATCGCTTCCACACATGGAACGACGACTGGGTGGCGGAGGAACTCGGTGGGACCCAGCATCTCACAGCGAACGACAAGGATTTTGCCCTGGATCTGCTGCTCGACTCGGTCAAGCCTCCGGTCCTGCATGGTGATGCGGGGTACAGCCGCAAAGGCACGTGTGATTCCTGTGCGTCGCACTATTACTCGTTGACCCGCCTGAAGACCCGTGGTTACCTCCGTGTCGGGGATCAAACGGAACGGGTGACGGGCCTGAGCTGGATGGACCACGAGTTCGGCTCGGGGCAACTGGAGGCAGGCCAGCAGGGCTGGGACTGGTTCAGTCTGCAACTGTCTGACGGCAGCGACCTGATGCTCTACCGGTTGCGCCGTCAGGACGGCGCTGTCGTACTACAATCGGCCGGCACCTTTGTCACACCTGACGGCAAGACACGCCACCTGACGCGGGATCAGGTGACCATCGTGCCCAAAGGCACCTGGCGCAGTGCGGCTTCCGGGGCGGTGTACCCGATGGGCTGGACGATCACCGTCCCCACCGAGGGTTTGCAGGTCACGCTGGCCCCGGCCACCCTGGATCAGGAGCTGCGCACCGCCCGCAGCACGGGTGTCACCTATTGGGAGGGGGCGGTTTCGGCAACAGGCAGACGCCAGGGCCAACCCGTCACGGCCCAAGGCTATGTGGAGATGACGGGTTACGCCAAGACGGATCGCCCGAAGTTCTGATCCCGCTTTGTGGCCTAGCGCAGGGCCAGGCTCTGAGAGGACAAAAACGCCGCCACCCGGGAGTTGGCCTGCCAAGCCGTGAGCCAGCGTTGCGGCACGATGGCACCGGATGATGCGCCGAGCAGCATGCCCAGGAACAAACCGCGGGACGCCGAATCCCCGCCCGCCATGGCGTTCTCGATGAGCGCCGCCTCCAGATCCGTGGGATGGGCCAGGGCCAGGGCCAGCGTCGCCGGGAAAGCCGCCCCGACCGCACAGGCTGCCCCCAGGGACTGCACCGCCGCCACACCACCCT
>JACMPN010000274.1 GCA_014377495.1 Candidatus Sericytochromatia bacterium | reverse complement strand
GGGGCGACCGCACCGCCCCGCGGGGGCCAGGGAAACCCCCCCCCCCCCCCGGGGCCCGCCGAGCCCCCCCCAATCCCCCACCTAGTGGCGGAGATCCATTTCGGGGAAGAACCGCTTCCAGGACTCGGGGAACCACCAGCAGGCCTTGCCGACCAGGCCCATAAAGCTGGGGACGAGCAGCAGGCGGATGATGGTCACGTCGAGAGCGATGGCGACGGCGAGGCCGAGACCCATTTCCTTGACGAGGATCGTCTCGGCGAAGGCAAACCCGCAGAAGACAATGATCATGATCATCGCCGCGCTGGTGATGATCCCGCCCGTCGTCTCCAGGCCGACCGTCACGGAGCCCTCGGCATCGCCGGTGAGGTCGTAGGCTTCCTTGATGCGGCTCATCAGGAAGATCTCGTAATCCATGCTCAGGCCGAAAATGATGCAGAACAGGGCCATCGGCGTCATGTGCAGCAGGGCCCCGGGGGGCGTGGCGATGCCGAGGTAGCTGGCCCCCCAGCCGTACTGGAAGACGGCGACGAGGACCCCGATGCTGGCCGAGACCGAGAGCAGGTTGGAGACGACGGACTTCAGGGGCAGCAGCAGCGAGCGGAAGCTGAGCATGATCACCAGGAACGTGGTGACGACGATGGCGGCGACGACGACAGGGAAGTCCCGGAAGATGGCCATTTCAAAGTCGTAGCCGAGCGCCGCGCCGCCCCCGATGATCACCTGCATGTTCGGATGCTTGGCCGCAAAGGCGTCGCGGAAGGCCCGCATGGCGATCGTCAGGTCCCAGTGGCTGCGGTCGGAGGTCCCGGCGACAGGGACGACCCACATGATGGTTTTCTGATCGTCCCGACTCAGCAAAGGGTTTTGGGACTGGGGGTTGAAGACCCGCAGGGTCAGCATGTTCTGCATCAGCCCCTGGTAGTCATCGAGAGTCATCGCCGGGTTGATGTCGACAATGCTCAGGACCCGGTTGAGGGCGACCTCTTTTTGCAATTGCCGGCTGAAATCGTAGACCAGGGCCATGTTTTCCGGCCGGTACAGCGGGCTGCCGTCGGCCATGCTGATGCCGATGCCGATGGGGGAGATCTGCCGCTCGCCGGCCGTCTTGGTCAACACAGCGAAGCCCCGGCGCGCTTCCAGCGTATTGGGCATGAGCAGGATGTTCGAGTTCCAGGTCTTCAAATGCAGCGTCATCGCACTCAGGGCGAGGAGGATCCCGACCGAAATCGTCAGATACAGCAACGGCCGACGCATCATCCGCTGGCTCCAGACACTCCAGAAGGCCTTGGAGCGGGAAAGCGTGACGATGAAGCGGTTGAAGGCCCGCGGCGAGTTGATCCGGTCGCCCAGCATGGCCAGCATGGCGGGCAGGAAGGTCAGGCTGAGCACGACCGTCAGTAAGACGGCCAACAGCCCGCCGATACCCAGGGCCCGGGTCAAAGGCAGATTCGGGATGAGCAGGGCGAACATGCCGATGCAGACGGCCATGCCGCTGAAGGCGATGCTGCGGCCGGCGGTCTCCGTGGCCCGGATGGCCGCTTCATGCTTGTCGAAACCGGCCCCGAGCTCTTCGCGAAAACGGCTGACGATGAACAGGGAGTAGTCGATGCCGACTCCCAGGCCCATCATCGTCACGAAGTTCTGGGTGAAGACGTTCAGCTCGACGAACTGACCGATGACGAACAGCAGGGCAAAGGCCATGGTGCAGGCCATCAGCCCGATGACCACCGGCACGACGGCCGCCACCAGGGCACCGAAGAGCAGGACCATCACGGCGAGGGCCAACGGCAACACCTTGAGCTCCGTCCGGGCCCCGTCTTCGGAGCTGGCGTGCTCCATGTCCACGGAGATGGGGGCGTTGCCGGTGACGGCCATGGTCAGCCCGGGAGGCAGGGGCACCGAGTGTCCCAGTTCGGAGAGGGGCTTGACCAGCTGGGTGGCCTGACGGAAATCATCGACCCGCAATCCGACAAGGAGGAAGGTGTGGTGCCGGTCGGCGCTGACCAGGCTGGCATCGTCCCGGTAACTGAAGACGGACCCGACCTTGGGATGTGCCAGCAGGGTGGCCGTCATCCGGTCGATGGCCTCGGTGTAGGGCGGATCGTCGACGGTGTTCCGGTCACTGGTCAGGGTGTAGAGGAAGGTGTGCGGGAACTGGCGGTCGAACTGGCCGTGGACGAAGTCGTCGATCCGGGCCGACTCGGAACCGGGCGTACGGCTGATGTCGCCGCGGAACACCTCACCGACGTGCCGGGCGCCAAAGACGGCGATCACCGTCAACAGCACCCAAACGATGATGACCTGGGCCCGGTGATGCACGACCCATTCCCCGAGGCGGCGGAAGGGCGATGTCACGAGGGGACCTCTTTTGTCAGGCGAAACGGGCCGCGATGTCACTTACAGGCATAGGGACCAAGTATAGTCGGCTCCGGCTCGCTGAACAAGCCGCCCGAACCGGGCCCCGAACGGTGCAGGTGGCATAACGGCAGGATTACGGCGATCCGCTCGGCTGCGACGGTCCGGCCCCGGGCCCATCGATGATCGGTGGCCGGACGGCGGCAGGCATCTCGAACGGACGGGCCGGGCGGTCCTGCGCCGCCCCCTTCGGATTGCGTTTGACTTTGGCCTTCATGATCTCGGCGATGATCTTGGCCACCGCCATATACAGCTCGGGCGGGATCGGCTTTTCGACTTCGCCGATCTTGAAGAGGGCCCGGGCCAGCTCGACGTCCTCGAACATCGGGATGTCGTGCTCGTCGGCCAGCTTCTTGATGTAGAGGGCCATGTGGCCCTCGCCCTTGGCCATGATGATCGGTGCGTCCATGCCCTGCACGTACTTGATGGCGACCGCATAGTGGGTGGGGTTGGTGACGACGGCACTGGAGTCCTGGACCGCCTGCTTGGCCGCACCGCGGGCCATCTGCCGCATCTTTTGCCGGATCTTGCCTTTGACGTGCGGATCGCCTTCTGCCTGCTTGTATTCGTCCTTGACTTCCTGCTTGGACATCTTCAGGGATTTTTCGAATTCCCAGCGCTGGTAGAAATAGTCGACGCCCGCCAGGCAGATCATGGCCAACGCGACGCGTTTGGCGATGATGATGATCAGCTGGCCGACAAAGGCAAAGGTGGCATCGAGGGGATCCTGCATCGTCATCATGATGTGCGGGATGTTTTCCTTGATCGTCTTGAAGACGAAGTAACCGACAAAAAAGGTCTTGAACAGGCCCTTGATGAACTCGACGATCGACTTCAGGGAGACGATGCGCTTGACGCCCTTCAGGGGGTTGATCCGCTCGAACTGGGGCTTCAGCGGCTTGCCGGTGATCAGCAGGCCGACCTGCAACAGCTCGATGCCCGCCGCCGTGATATACATGGCGATGAACAGGGGCAACAGGCACATGATCAGCGTATAGGCCCCCTGCAGGCCCAACTGGTGGACACCGGCCACGGTAACCGGGTGAGTGCCCGCCTCGCTGAAAATGTAGGTGAACCATCTGAAGAGCCGCCTGTACGTCATCGGCCCGAACCACTTCAGGGCGTACACCATCACCAGGAGCATGACGGCGATGTTGACCTCTTTGCTCTTGAGGACCTGGCCTTTCTGACGGGCTTCACTGCGGCGTTTCGGGGTTGGGTCTTCGGTTTTCTCGTCAGCCACCGAGCACCCTTCCTTTCTGGCAACGCCGGAGGTATCCCCCCCATTATCGCATCCGTCCACTAACCCTGGCGAGGCGGGCCGCCCCTGGTTCAGCCGAAGGACCGGTGATGGCCGTGTCATCAAAATGCAATCACGCGAACATATGATCAGGAACGAGCGCTCCGGGAGACCCGAACGGCCGCTCATGCGGAGCATCGTGAGCATGGCTGGCCATCGCAGGCACAGGACCCGGCCAGATCGGCGAGGAGACGTCTGGGGATGAACCCAACCACTCAGTTGCACCTGCTGCTGATCGACGACAGCGACGACGACGCGGCCCACATCGTGGGGGCCCTGCGGCGGGGTAGTTACGAGCCTGTCTGGACGCGGGTCGACAGCGCCGAGTCCATGCGGGCGGCCTTGGCCCGGCAACGCTGGGACGTCCTCATTTCCGATCATCAATTCCCGGGGTTCGGCAGCGTCGAGGCCTTGGCCGTCATGCAGGAAACGGGCCTCGACCTGCCCTTCTTCCTCGTTTCAGGGGCGATCAGCGACACCGAGGGGGCTGCGGCGATGCGGGCCGGCGCGCACGACTACCTGAGCAAGGACAATCTGGTGCGGCTCGTGCCGGCCATTGAACGCGCACGCCAGGCCATCCGGCGACGCCAGGGGCCTCATGACGCCAGTCCCACCCTGCGGGCCAGTGAGGGGCGCTTTCGCCGGATGACCGAGTTGGCCCCTGCGGGCATCGGCATTGTCTGCCAGGGTCGATTTTCCTACATCAATCCGGCTCTCGCCGACATCCTCGGTTGTCAACGCCAGGACGACATGCCGGTTGCGGGCCTGCCCGGGTCCGTCGGCATCGACCTGACGGCGCTCGCCCGGAGCGTCGGCGAGGCTGGCCGTGACGCCCCGGCGGAAATCCGGTTTCAGGCGTCGGATCGCCGCCGGACGGTCCTGGAAGCGGCCGTCGTGACCCTCGAAGACGACGACGGAGGGCCAGCCACCCTCTGCTACATCCGGGACATCACGGAACGCCTGGCCACGGAAACCCAGCTGCGACAGGCCGACCGTATGGCCTCAGTCGGGAGTGTCGCGACCGGAGTCGCCCACGAGATCAACAACCCGCTGGCCTTCATCCTGCTCAATCTGGACCACATCGCCGACGACCTGGGCAGCCTGCTGAAGCGGGGCATGGAAAACGGCGGCCGTCACCAGGGTCCGGCGGACGATGCCCTGTGCGAGCGGCTCAGTGCCTGGACCGAAGCCGTGCGTGAGGCCCGCCAGGGGGCGGCACGGGTCCGTGACATCGTCCAGGACCTGCAGCGGCTCGCCCGTGACGACAGTGACGACCAGCGGCCGGTGGATGTGGGTCGCCTCCTTGACTGGGCGGCCAGCATGGCCCGCAATGAGATCCGCCAGCGGGCCCGTTTGACCCGGGCCTACGGCCAGGTGCCAGCCGTGCGGGCCGCTGAGTCACGGCTCAGCCAGGTGTTCTTGAACCTGCTGATCAATGCGGCCCAGGCCATCCCGGAGGGCGCCGCCGACAGCCACGAAATCCACATCAGCACCGGTCTGCATCCCGACGGGCGGGTGGCCGTCGCCATCCGCGACACCGGGTCCGGCATCCCCAGTGGCAACCTCGACTACTTGTTCGATCCCTTTTTCACGACAAAGCCAAGCGCCGTGGGCACCGGCCTGGGACTGTCGATCTGCCAGAACATCGTCACAGCCCTCGGGGGGGAAATTCTCGTGCATTCAGAACCGGGCGTCGGCAGCACCTTCACCGTCCTGTTACCCGCCGCCGGCAGCGCCATACCGGTCAGTCCGGCGCCAGACACCGGCTCACCCGCCCCCACCCGGCGGCGCCTGCTCGTTATCGATGACGAGGCGACACTGGGCCGGGCCCTGACCAGGGCACTGGCGAGCACCCACGAGGTCGAGGTCCACACGGACGCCCGCACTGCCCTCGACGCCCTGATGAGCGGCGCCAGGTACGACCGGATTCTCTGTGACCTGATGATGCCGGTCATGTCCGGGATGGATTTCCATGCCGAGATCTGCCACCTGCTGCCGACCCTGGCCGACACCATCATTTTTTGCACCGGTGGGGCCTTCACGCCCGGGGCCGAAGCCTTTCTGGCCCGGATCCCCAATCCCCGACTGGAAAAGCCCTTTGCCCTGGTCGTCTTGCGCGAGCTCCTCGACGCCCCTGCCATCGCCCTCGCCGGTTAAGGCCGGCAGCTAGAAAGGAACCCCATGGCCCGGATCCTACTCGTGGAAGACGATCCCAACATCCAATCCGTCGTCACCAGCACCCTGCGGCGCGAGGGGCATGAGGTCTGCGTCTCCACGAGCGGTCCGGAGGCACTCGCCCTGACGGATCTGGCCAGCTTCGAGATGGCCATCCTGGACGTGATGTTGCCCGGCATGAGCGGTTACGATGTGGCCGTCAGCCTGCGCACGCATGGGGACTTCCCGATCCTGATGCTGACCGGGCTGGCCTCGGACCAGGACATCATCCGTGGCCTGGCCCACGGTGCCGACGAGTACGTGACCAAGCCCTTCAGCCCCGTCGTCCTCGCCGCCCGGGTCAAGGCCAACCTGCGTCGCACCAGCCGCGACACCGGCGAGGCGAGCCCGGGCACGGACCTGAACATCACGATCGGTGGCCTGAACCTGGACACCAAACAATGGTCCGCCACGCTGGACGGCGACGAACTGGTGCTGTCGGCCCGTGAATTCAAGCTCCTGCACTTTTTGATCAGCCACCGCAACCAGGTCATGGGGCGGGACCGGATCATCACGGCCGTCTGGCCCGCCGACTACGACGGGTCGGACCGGGTTGTCGACGTCAGCATCTGCCGACTGCGCCGTCAGGTCCTCGATCGCAAGGACTGTCCCGTCACGGTCAAGCCCGTGCATGGGATCGGCTACAAACTGATCGTCAAAGCCGGCCCTGCAGGGGTTGCCTAGGGAACCCCTGCAGGGCTGGCCGCCGGCTATCCGGCGGCCAGCCGGGCGTCGAGCAGTTTTTTCAAGCGCTGCAGGGCGCCGAGGATCTCGCGGGCTTCCGTCTCCTGGGACTCCGTCAGGTCCGGATCGTCCAGGAGCATTTCGGCAGCCACCTGAATGGTCGTCAATGGGGTGCGCACGTCGTGGATGAGGCGGGCCAGACTGCCGCCGGCTGGCCCCGATTCCGCAGCGTCAGTCATCCGCCATCCTTTCACCCGGTTTATCCGGGCGTCCCGTCAGCAACTCTACGCCGGCATGGTGGCACACCCGCTCCGGCAAGGCCACGGGCGGCGGGCCTGCCGGGACGGCTGCGGCTGGTCGGGCGTGCGGCGATAGGGGATACTGCCCGGGTACGCACGACCACCAAAAGGAGCAACGCCATGGCCGATACCCATACTCATGCCGATGGCACGGTCCATGAGGGCCCGGACCAAGAAGAGCAGACCATCCAGATCGACATCCCCGAAAACGCCCAGCTCTGGGTCGGGCTCGAACAGGAAGAGGGCTATGCTCCGGCCGTGATTATCGGCGGCAACCCCGAAGGCCTGCGCATGCTGGCCCAGTTCGCCACGGCCCTGTCCGAAAGCGGCATGGCCGGCGGTCAGCTCGCCCTCGAAGCCGGTGACCTGCTCCTCGAAAACAGCGAAGCGGACATGCTGCTCGTTCTGCAGCCCGCCGAAAAGGAAGACGGAGAGGCATAGTCGCCGGCGCCGACCGGCCTAAGGTCGGCACCCGCCGCTGTGGCACCACCACCATGCACACACCACCTGTGACCGTCGGCGAGCGCCTGACACTGACCATCGAAGGCCTGGCTCCCGGCGGCGAGGGCATCGCCCGCCACGAGGGCTACGTCGTGTTCGTCCCGGACTCCGCCCCTGGCGATTTGGTGCGGGCCAAACTGATCACGGTCCGCCAAAATTACGGCCGGGCCCTGATCGAACGGATCGAGACCGCAGGCGACAGCCGGGTCACGCCGGACTGTCCCGTGGCGACGGTCTGTGGCGGCTGCCAGTGGATGCACGTCACCGACACGATGCAGCGTTCCGAAAAAGAGCGGCAGGTCCGTGATGCCCTCGTCCGCATCGGCGGGCTGGGTACGGACGAGGCGGACGCCCTCGTCCGGCCGATCATCGGCATGACGCATCCCTACACCTACCGCAACAAAGCCCAATACCCGGTCGGCCGTGTCGGCAAGCAGCTGATCATGGGCTATTACCGCCAACGCACCCACGAGATCATCCCCATGGACCGCTGCGCCGTGGTCGCCGATCCGATGAACCGGGCCCTGCGGGTCGCCCGTGACGTGCTGCAGGCCCACAGTGTCCACGCCTACGATGAAATGTCGGGCCGGGGTCAGATCCGCCATCTGGTCGCCCGTTACGCCTACGCCACCGGTCAGGTGCTGGTCGGCCTCGCCCCCGCCGAGCGGCTGCCCCAGGCCGAGGCGATCGCCACGGCAATCATGGCCGCCGCACCCGACGTCGTCGGCGTCCTCGAAAACCTGAACAACCGCAAAACGAACGCCATTTTCGGCCCCCAGACCCGACTTCTCGCCGGCGCCAGCCAGATCGAGGAGATCCTCGCCGGGCTGCGGTTCCGCATCGGGTTGACGAGCTTTTTCCAGATCAACCCCCCGCAAGCGGAAAAACTTTACGAGGCGGTGGCCGAATTCGCCGGCCTGCAGGGCCATGAAACGGTCATCGACGCCTATGCCGGCGCCGCCACGATCGCCCTGTACCTGGCCCGCCAGGCCCGTGAGGTGATCGGCATCGAGTCGAACGAGCAGGCCGTGGCCGATGCGATCGGCAACATCGATGCCAACCTGGCAGCCAACTGCACAATGGAACTGGGCGAGGTGGAGACGGTCCTGCCGAGACTGTTGGCTGAGGGCATCCGGCCTGACGTGGTCGTGCTGGACCCCCCCCGGGGGGGCTGCGACCCTGCCGTCCTGCAGGCCCTGATCGCCGCGGACGTCCGGCGGATCGCCTATGCGTCGTGCTCACCCAGCACGTTCGCCCGGGATGCCAAGCTGTTGTTGGCTGCCGGTTACCGATTGACGGGCGTACAACCGATCGACATGTTCCCCCAGACCTTCCACGTGGAGTTGGCAGCCGGTTTTTCCAAGCCCTGAGGGGCTGACGGTACATTGAGAGCCCGTGACGGTGGTATGCGGGCGACATTGCCGGCTGCAAGCGGACCCGCCTCTTGTCCAGGACAACTATCCAGCCCGAGGGCCCGATGCCGGTCGTCCAGCGTCGGGCTTTCTCGTGCAAACGGGGTGGGCCCAGCCTTCAAGCGGACTGTGGCCGAACATTCACCGGGCAAGTCGGAACATTCAGCAAACTTCTGCCCACCAACGGCGGATTGCCGTGCAGGGAGCAGCATCCCGCCGCAACATGTGCCTGTGGCGACCGTTGCAGGGGAGGGAAACCAAAAGCGGAGGGGAACTTTAGCTAATCAAATGTTGACTAGACTGTCACGGTAGGAATAGATTGTGTACAAAAGCGACCCTGCTCTCCCGCAGACACGTATTGTTTATTCACAAACCCGTTAACCGACGAAATCGAGGTGCCAACCATGGCCACAGCCCAGACAGCGGCAACCAAAGTCAGCAAAACCAAAACTCCCGTGGCAAAAACGAAAGTCGCTGTACCGAAGGCCAGCCCCAAAGACCGGTCCCGCCGGTCCCCAGCCCAGTTGCTGGCCGACCTCAAGGCCGAACGGGACTCCGTGGCCGACAAGATGGGCGATCGCCTGATCAAGCTTGATGCCCGCATCATCCGGGTCGAGCAGCGTTATGACACCCAACTCCGTCTGGCCGAGCTGACGACGGGCGTGTCGATGGACGACCTGCAACAGCAGCTCGATGACGCCAAGCGCCAACAAAAACTCCTCCGTATGGCCCTAAAAACCAAACGCTAAGGCGGGTGGTTCCTGGGTGGGCATGGCACGCCGCCCAGCCTTCCGGAGCACACGGACACGTGAGAACCCCCCGAGCGTTTTCTCCGGGGGGTTCTGTTGCGTATGGGCCTCAGCGAGCGACCCTGCATGTGGTCACAGCGCAGTCAGCGGGGGTTGCGTGGGTGTCGAGAGTGCCTCAGATGCGGGACGGTTCCTGACAACAGGTCCTCACGGACCTTAGGAAGGGCTCGGCCTGCAGCTGGGGTGCTAGCGTCATCCACGCAACCCCCGCTTGCGGATGTAGTGGTTGCCGATGAGGACCCCGGAGACGAGGCTCAGTGGCGCCACCCAGAAGATGTGGCTGCGCAGGGCGATGACGTCCAGGGCCAGAAAAAAGCCGCCCAGGGCGAGGATGATTTTGCCACTGGCGTCGTCACGGATGCGACTGAGCAATCGACCGGAGGCGATGCAGAGTGTGGCCCCGAGGGCTACGAGCAGGCCGACGAGCAGCATAGTGGCAATGGTCCTTTCGATCGGATTGCGGCGTTCCGTCTACTGTAGCACCGGTCACGGTCCGGGCCGTCTCGGCTATCTCGGGCCGTCTCGGCTATAATGGGCGACAAAGATGCGGGGGCGCATCTGTTTGATCGGGGGGGAGGGGCGGATGCCGAGTTACGATTACAGCTGCAAGGCCTGCAGCCAGCCATTCGAGATCGTCTCCGGCATGGACGAGTCCCGTGATCATGTTGCCTGCCCCCACTGTGCAAGCGCTGACGTGTTTCGCCAGTACGGCCGGATCGGCATGCTTGGGGCCGCTCAGACCGCCTCGGCGGCACCGGCCCACAGCGGCGGTCATGCCGGCGGCTGCTGCGGCGGTCATTAGAGGTGACCCCATCCGTGCTGACCGAGATGGGAGTCGGAATGCAAAGTCCGGCAAGGCGCCGTGACGAAACGTACCGGGTAGTCCGTTGAGGAACGGCAACGCTGTCCTGGCAAAGCAGTCCGGCTTCAGGCGACCGGAGCCTGGATGCGATCACCTCCAGCTTAATTCTCGTTGACGATTGGAACCCCATGGCAGAGTACGAAGCGGTCATCGGTCTGGAATGCCACGCCGAATTGCTGACCGACAGCAAGATCTTTTGCAGTTCCGAGGCCCACTTCGGGGCTGAACCCAACAGCCACGTCTGTCCTGTCTGCCTCGGTTTGCCGGGTGCCCTGCCGGTCCTGAACCAACGGGTCGTCGAGCTGGCCATTCGGGCTGGACTGGCCACCAACTGCACTGTGGCCCCGATCAGCAAGTTCGACCGCAAGAACTACTTTTATCCGGACCTGCCCAAGGGCTATCAGATTTCCCAGTTCAACGAGCCCATCGCCGCAGGTGGTTACGTCGAGATCACCGTCGGCGACGTCACCCGCCAGATTCCCCTGACCCGCATCCACATCGAAGAGGATGCCGGCAAGCTCGTGCATGCCGGGGCCGACCGCTTGGCTGGCAGCACCTATAGCCTGGTCGACCTGAACCGGGCCGGCGTGCCCTTGATCGAAGTGGTCAGCGAGCCGGAGATGCACACGGCCGAAGAGGCCCGGGCCTACCTCACCGAGTTGCGCAACATCTTCCTCTACGCCGGAGTCTGCGACGGCAAGATGGAGGAGGGCTCGATGCGCTGCGACGCCAACGTCTCCATCCGCCCCAAGGGGGCGACCACCCTGGGGACCCGGGCCGAAATCAAAAACCTCAACTCCTTCCGGTCGCTGCAGCGGGCCATCGACTACGAAATCGAGCGGCAGATCCGTCTTGTCGAGTCGGGCGAACGCATCGTGCAGGAGACCCGCCTCTGGGACGAGCAGCGGGGCGTGACGATCACCATGCGCTCCAAAGAGGAAGCCCACGACTACCGCTACTTTCCGGAACCGGACCTTGTGCCCATCGAGATCACCGCAGCCTGGCTGGAGGAGGTCCGCAGATCCCTGCCGGAGTTGCCCGAAGCCAAACGGCGCCGCTACATCGACACGCTGGGCCTGACCGTCTATGAGGCGGCTGTGCTCGTCGACAACGTCGATCTGATGCAGTTTTTCGAGGCCACCCTGGCCATCGGAGCGGATGCCAAGCTGGCCGCCAATTGGATGATGGGCGACGTCGCCGCTTATCTGAACGAGCATAGTCAGACCTTGGCCGAGACCAAGCTCACGCCTCAGGCGTTACACGAACTGGTCGACCTGGTGCAGGCCGGTACAATCAACCGCAATACGGGCAAGAAGGTATTGGCGGAAGTGTTGACGACCGGCAAGTCTCCCCGGACCCTGGTCGACTCGCTGGGCGTCACCCAGATCAGCGACCTCGGCGCCATCGCCACGATCATCGATCAGGTGATCACCGACAACCCGAAACAGGTGGAAGAGTTCCTCAGTGGCAAAGACAAGGTCATTGGGTTTCTCGTCGGCCAAGTGATGAAGGCCAGCCAGGGCCGGGCCAAGCCCGACACGGTCAACGCCCTGATGAAAGACCGGTTGGCGGCTCTGCCCCGAACCTGAGGTGACTGATGCGGCGCTTCGTCGTAGCCACGGCCACGGTGGCCACCGTCCTCGTCGGCCTGCTGGTCGGCAACCCGGCGCGGGCCGAAACGGTGGATCACTATCGTCAGGGCCTCTTGCTGTTGGAGCGCCACCAGTATCAACCGGCCCTCGATGAGTTCCGTATCGCCGTCATCGATCAGCCGACCAACCCGGATGCGCTCTGTGGCCTCGGCGTCGCCCTCTATAAGCTGAACGCCCTGCAGGAGGCGACAGAGGCCTTCGACCGGGCCCTGTCGATTACCAGCTCGGCCCTCGTGCAGGCCCAGGCCCGTGGCGGACTGGGTGACATCTACCTGCAGCTCGGTGAACATGCCCTGGCGGCGGCCCAGTATCGCACCGCCCTGGCCCATAACCCCCAATGGGTGGGCGCCCGGCTCAATCTGGCCCGGTGCCTGCTCGCCCTGCGGGAACTCGATGCCGCCGGCAGTGAGTTGGCCCGGCTGCTGCACGAGCAACCCCGGCTGCCCGAGGCCTATCAGGTCCACAGCGAGCTGGCCGTCGCCCGTGGGGATTTGCCGATGGCGCACCGGGACCTGACCCGGGCTTGGTCGCTCGGCAAGGATCTCGGCGAAGCCAGTCTGGCCCAGACCTGCACCCTGGCCGGCCGGCACGGCGACTATGCCGGTGCCGCCGCCCTGCTTGAGCACTATGGCGGCAAACGGACAGCTCTTTATTGGGCGACCGCCGGGGACACCTACTACCACTGGCTGATGGCCATCGCCCCGCAGCTGGCCCTGGGGATCGACATCCCCCTGGCCCGGCGCATGGACCCGGACGCCCTGGTGACCCTCGCCCGGGTCGCCTACGAGCGCGCCATCCTCTTCCAGCCCGATCACCCCGCCGCCCGACGGGCCCTGCTGTCCCTGGGGCGCCTACACGGCCAGTCCGCCATCCACCTGCTCACGGCACCCGGCATGGGGGGTCAGACCCTGCGACAGGATTGGCAGATGGCCGCCGCCACGGCACTGGCGGCCGGCGACCGGATTCAGGCCCTACATCTCGGTCGTTTGGCCGCCGAAGGTGGGTCAGCAGACGATACTGCCCGTTACGTGCAACTTTTGGCCGTCACGGGCTCG
>JACMPN010000273.1 GCA_014377495.1 Candidatus Sericytochromatia bacterium | reverse complement strand
TGGTCTTGCCGATGCCCGTGGTGACGGCAGGTCCGGAGGCGTCGGCCCGGGAGGGGCGCATGGCCTGCGGCGACGATGGGCGCTGCAGTGCCCTCGCCGACGGGTTGTGCAGTGTGCATCGGGCCATCGGCTGGCAACCGTTCCGACCCTGCGCCCAGTTTCCCTGGCATTTTGTCCGGGTGGCGGACGGGGTAGACATCACGGCGGCGTTTGGCTGTGGGGCCGTGGGGCGCAGCCTCGGTCGGCCCCTGGCCGAGGAGACGCCGGCGCTGCGTCGGCAGGTGGCCACCGTCTGGGCGGATCTGCCGCCGGTGACGCCGCGCGTGACGCTGAGCGCTTCCGGGGCGTCGCTCGACTGGGCGACCTATCGGGCCGTGGAAACAGCGCTGCTGGCCTGTCTGGCGGATACGGCCCGGGGTGGGCTGGATCGCCGGTTGGACGATGCCTGCCGGTGGCTTGCGGGTCTGTTGGAGGCAACCATCGCTGAGGTGCCGATGCCGCCCAAGGCGGTGCCCATGGCACCGGGACGGCGGCCGACGGACGGGGGGGCGGCCGACCGACTGTTGCAGCGGCTCACCATCGGCGCCCCGCCGGACCTCGTCACGGACCGGATGCTCGGGGGCGGCCACTATACGGCCTGGATGGCCGGGGCGGGGGACGAAACGGCGTCCTGGCTGGATGAGGCCCTGCTGACGCGGTATCTGCGGGCGGTGCTTTTTCGCAAGCCCGGGCTGGCCGAGGCCGGGCTTGCGTTTGTCTGGGGCGTCGTCATGCTCGCAGCCGGGCTCTGGGTCCGGGACACCACGTTCCGGGCCCGGCAGGCCGGTCGGGTCCCGGATGGGGCGATGCAGCTGGAGACGGCACGGCTGCTGGATCTGACGCTGCTGCATTCGCCGTGGCTGACCGAGCTGGCGATGCACCGGCCGACCCGCCTGGCCATCAGCGATCCGGCGGTATGGGCCAGTTTGCTCGTTCGTTAAGGGGTGGCGGTCGTTGGCACCTCTGGGCGAGCGAGCGCTTCGGGGCTGGTGACGTTCGGGCGCAGATCTTTGGTGGGTGGCGTTCTCACCTCACCCCCCCCAGCCCCCCTCTCCAAAATGGAGAGGGGGGAGCACTGGCCCGTGACGCTGTCCTTTGGTCGCACCGCATGGGCGATATCAGACGCTTGCGCGTTCCGTGGGCTTGTCCGAATGTCTTCGAACGATGAGTAGCGCCGAGCCTGCGGCGATCCCCGTAATCAGACTGGCGATCAGTGGGTGTGGGCACGCGGAGCCCCACTGAATCGCCAAAACGCCCCGGTCGGACAAGCCGGGCGACACCATCCCCTGAATCGCCAAAGGTGCATGGTCAGGAGAGCAGGGGGCTCCCGCCACCACTTGGCCCATGCGGAGCGACCAGAGAACGGGGAAACGCTCTGAGGCTCCCCCTCTCCATCTTGGAGAGGGGGCTGGGGGGTGAGGTGAGAACGCCACCCCCCAGCGATCTGCGCTCGAACGCCACCCCCACCGAAGCGCTCGCTCGCCCAGTGGCTCCAACAGCAATTCGCCCCCACCGTGTTCCGCCGCCGAAATTCCGCTCAGGTTTTGCGGTCGGCCCGGATGGGCCGGTCGGGTGACTGCGGGTCTGCTGCCGCCTGTACACTCGCATTTGGCCTGTAAGCGCCGGTTGACGGGCTTTTCTCCGGGTGTGTAGCGTACGGGGGTGATCGGGACAGTGAGTGGACGGCGAATGATATTGACCCCTGTGGAAGCATGCTGGCTGACGGTGCGGTCCATCGTGCGAGTCCTCCAGGACTCGACCCGCACCGAGGATCTGCTGATCGCCGAGCAGACGACCAGCCAGGCAGCCTTCCGTCAGGCGGTCCGGCGGATGCGACAGTCGGATGCCGGCCGGGCTCTGCTGGCCGAACGGCCAGAAATCATCCCCTCCCAGGTCGATTACGCCGCCTTGCGGCAACTGCCCATCGAAACCCTGGGTGGCGCCTACGTGCGGCATCTGGATCGCAACGGCCTGTCACCGGACGTCTTCGCTGCACCCAACCCCTACGTCTCCGATCCCGATGTCGACTACCTCCTCCGCCGCTACCGGCAGTCCCACGATGTCTGGCATGCGCTGACCTCCCTGGGGGCACAGCCGCACGAGGAGGTCGTCATCCACGCCTTCACCTTTGCCCAGCTGCACCTGCCCTATTCGGTCCTGATCGTGGCCTTGGGCGGGATCAAGCACCTCGTTCTGGAAGGCCGCTGGGCGACACTGAGCCATAGTCTGGCTCTGAGCTACGTGGCCGGTCGCCGTGCCGCCTATCTGCTCAACGTCCGTTGGGAGGACCATTGGGCGGAGCCGATCGCCGCGGTGCGCCACCGGTATGGCATCGTACCGTTCCGGGCATAGTGTCGAGGCGGCAAGCCTGCGTGCGTGAACCGGTGAGCCGGACCTCGCTGCCGGAATAACCCGGCCGCCGCCCCGGTCGCCCGCAAGGTGCCATCGTGCCGCCCCGGCAGGCGACACTGCCCCTGTCGCACATCCG
Source organism: Candidatus Sericytochromatia bacterium (assembly GCA_014377495.1). Lineage (GTDB taxonomy): Bacteria > Cyanobacteriota > Sericytochromatia > JACMPN01 > JACMPN01 > JACMPN01. Next base: position 11,890 of record JACMPN010000273.1, on the reverse strand, counting down.
GTTATCCCGGCTGACGTGAGGGTGGCGGGCCTGCCCGGCTGACGACGACAGGGGCGAATCGGCCATGCGTGATAACGGAGGTTATTCCGGATGAGGGCTGAAAGGCAGGCGGGTCCCGTGTTCCCTCGCTTGCGACAATGACCCGGAAACGATAACTCGTCTGTCCGTCACAAGTGGTCAGACGCCTCGCCATCAACCGTGACGGCGCCGATCCGCTGGGGTCCTGGCGGGTTATGACGGGTCGGGGCCGGTCCGGAGTCTACCAGGGCCAGAAGCCCGGATAGCCGTAGGCGGCAAACGGGGAAATCCCCGGGGCCAGCAAGTCCACCGGCGGCACACCCGTCAAGGCGACCAGCGGGGAATAGACTGGCATGTAGAGGGGCGGCACGTAAAACGGGAAACCCGTCGCGAAGGGCACGGGCGGTAGCGGTGGCAGCGGCGGATAAGGCCCCGGAAAGGGCGGATACGGAGCCGGTAGCTGGCACCAGGCCGGCAGCAGGCCGGTGACGGGGTTGCCGAAGCCCCAGGACTGCGTGAACGGTTGCAGGGCGGCGGGCGTGACGGTGGACCACAGGGGCTGGATGCCGCCCGCCGCCGCCTGGTAGCCGTCGAGCCCGGATGAGGGCGGCAGGTAGCTATCGGTGCGAAATGGGCCCGAGACGTCACCGGGCGCCGGTGTGCCGCAACCCCAAAGGCTGAAGGCGCACATCAGCGGCGCCCATCGGGTGATCCTCATCGTCCCTCCCTTGCCGTTACAGGTAGGCGGGTGATCCTACTGCGACCATGGTCACGGTATCGGCTGGCCCAGAGGCTCGGCATGGGGCAATCTAGCCACAGGGGGGCACGACGCCGGTCGCCGGGCCCGATCGCCCGCCTGGCGGTTTGCCGCCGGGATCGTTGAGTCTGGCTGGATGGCGGCAGATGCGGCGGCACAGTGCCAGGCATACGACAAAGCGGACGGGCACACAAGTCCCGCCGCTTTGTCGGTGGGCTGACGATCAGCCCTTCTGGCGGATCGCCTGGCGCAGAAGCTTCTGCATCCGCTTCATTTCATCCAGTTGGTGGGCGATTTCTGCTTCAGACAGGTTTGCCGTCATGTTGGCAAGCGTGATCTGCTTTTCGTAGCGTTCTTCCAGTTTGACGATGCGGAAATCCAGTTTGATCAGACGCTCGTCCATACGCTGGGCCAGTTCATCCCGCTTGGTCCGGAGCTCGCGGATGATCTCCGTCGGTGGCCGACGGCTGCGCTTTACCGGAACCGTTTTTGGGGTCGGACGGCGCGATACGCTAGGATTTTTGGTCATGACGAGAAACCTCCTGTAGCAGCACCGCTTTACTTTTCCGGAAGCCAAGGCCTCAGAGCGGAAGATAAATCGCCGCAACAGCAGCGCGCTCTGCCCTTTCGGAACCGCGAGGGTTCGTAAGGGGCAATTGCCCGTCCCTGTTGCAGTCTGCACTCATTGTTGATGTTAGTTAATTTATCTTAGCATATGTCGTCCGTCATGATTAAGAATTTTTACGGAAATAATTTCGTTGCATTTTTAGTGGCCGGTATTTTGCGGGCGCATTGACCGCAATTGTGCCATAATATAGCTATATTATTGTTGTTTAATGCCAATGTGGGATAAGTTGTCTATCGATGCGCCCATTCGCAATCACCCGCTTAAACGTGAAAATCCCCCGGCCAGCTCACGGGCAGGCCGGGGGATTTTCGGGGCCAGGCGTTAGCGCAGGTCGGGGGCGAGGATGACTTCGCGTACCAAAGGCTGTGCTGCCGGGGCCGTGTCGGACCAATGGTAGGCCCGGAGCAACTCCGCGGCGGCCACCTCGGCCTTGGCGGCATCGTTGGCATAGAGGGTCGCCAGCGTCTCGCCGGCCCGCACCTTGTCGCCCCGTTTGACGTGGACGGCCACCCCGACGGCCAGATCGATCGGCTCGCCCTTGCGCTCCCGACCGGCACCGAGGACTTTACAGGCGTGCCCGACGGCCAGGGCATCGAGCTCCGAGACGTAGCCGTCTTGCGGCGCCAGGACCGGTACCTTGAGGCTGGCCTGGGGCATCCGGCCCGGCTCCTCGATCACCCGCACGTCACCCCCCTGGGCGGCGATCAGGTCGCGAAACTTGGCCAGGGCGCTGCCGTCGGCGATCTTGGCCCGCAGTAGCGCCTCGCCCGACTCGGCATCAGGCGTCAGCTTGGCCCCGGCGACCAGGATGCCGCCCAGCTTGAGGCAGAGATCCGTCAGGTCCTTGGGCCCGTCGCCCCGCAGCGTGGCGATCGACTCGGCCACCTCGAGGGCGTGACCGACATTGTGGCCGAGGGGCTGGTCCATGTCGGAGAGGGCCACGGAGATCGACTTGCCGAGCCGGGTGCCGACATCGACCATCGTCGTGGCCAGCTCGCGGGCGCTGGCGAAGTCGTGCATGAAGGCCCCGCCCCCGTATTTGACGTCCAGGAGGATGACGTCGGAGCCGGCGGCGATTTTTTTGCTGAGGACGGAGGCGGCGATGAGCGGGATGCTCTCCACGGTGCCCGTGACGTCCCGCAAGGCGTAAAAGACGCCGTCGGCCGGGGCCAGATTCTGCGTCTGGCCGGCGATGGCGACGCCGATCTCCTTCAGCTGGGTCTGGAAGTGCTCCGTGGACAGCGACGTCTGGAACCCGGCGATCGCCTCGAGCTTGTCGATGGTCCCGCCCGTGTGGCCCAGACCGCGACCGGAGAGCTTGGCGACGACGGCACCGGCACTGGCGACCAGCGGGGCGAGCACGAGGGTCACCTTGTCGCCGACCCCGCCGGTGGAGTGTTTGTCGACTTTGATGCCGGGGATGTCCGACAGGTCCATCACCTCGCCGGAATGGGCCATCGCCCGAGTCAGCTCGGTCGTTTCCTCGATGGTCATCCCCTTGAAGAGCACGGCCATCAGCCAGGCGGCCAGCTGGTAATCCGGGATCGTCTTGTCGGCGGCGCCGGTGACGATGTAACGGATCGCTTCAGGCGAGTGGGCATGCCCGTCCCGCTTTTCCTTGATCAGATCGACGATGCGCATCCGTCCCCCTCATATCAGCCAAACGTAGTCCAGGTAGTTTAGCGAAATTGCGGCAGGCCTGCCTCATCGTCTGACAGGCAGCCGAATTTCGGCAGGATGGCCACGCACTAAGGCACGATCTCAGACAAGCAAGCGGTAGGTAGACAGACGTCACTGCCTTCTCGTCGGTGCAGAGTTGCAAAGCCAAGAACCGCAGATGAAGGCAGTGACATTGTTACAGCATACGCCTCCACCCAAAAGGCTGCAGCCACGTGTGGAGCCACCCATCTGCTTGCCAATGGAACCAACTCCCTGCCGAATTCGGTGGCGGCTACTCCGCTACGACGAGAAGGCCCTGAATTTTCTGGGACTGTTGCAACTCGCCTGCGCCCTGATTTGGGTCAGACGCTGGGAGCGCTCGCTTGTCTGAGATAGTTCCTTAGCGGTCGGCGCCGCAAGCGTCCCGCAGCAGCGGATGCGTTCTTTGGCGGTGGCATTGTGAAAGCAGCGCTGCTGGGCCAGGGTGGTCTTGCCGGAGCCCCATGGGCCATTATGACGACCACCGACCCTTTCGGCAGGCCACCGCCAATGATCTCGTCCAGGTTGCGCACGCCCCGTCCACGGCACCTGCGACGATCCGACGGCCGTGGCAGCGCTTTCCCGGCACTGACCAAATAGGCTCACGGGGTGTCGCTCGTCCGGAAGAGGAGTTGACGCCACTCACGGAGCCGTTCCAGGCGGTAGGCCATGTCGGCCGAAGGCGGATCGCCGCTGGCAGCCTCCGGGGGCATGACCGCTGACTCCGTTGCCCGGGGGCCACGCGTCCGCTCTGCCCGATCGGGCTCGGTCATGTGGCGCTTCACGGCGTGGTCACCCAGCGGACCCGCTCGCCCCAGCGCATGACGATGAAGGTGACCAGGACCAGGGTGAGGCGGAGGTCGCAGCGCGCCGCCATGAGGGTGGCATTCGGCGACCGTTTCATCCGCCCTGCCCATCGATCCACGCCAGCTCCAGCCGGATGCGGGCCATCTCCATCGCCTGTCGGGTGGGCGTCAGGTGTTCCAGGCAGATCAGCTGAAAGCGGATGCCGAGGACGCGATCGTTTTGTCCCGAGGCCAGGTCAGGCTCGCCCAGCAAGGCCGTCACCAAGGGCACGTTCGCCACGAGTCTGGACCAGTCCCGGGCCCGCTCGCCGATCGGGTCGACCTCCAGTCCCCGGTAGGCATGTTCGGTCAGACCCGCCTGGCGCGCCATGGCGGCGGCCGACAGGCGCAGGTTGTAGCGGATGATCCAGAGAACCTGGTGCTGTCCCAGCCGCTTTTGGCGACTCATCCGTCACCTCGCGATTCCCCACACCCGTCACGGCGGACCCCCCTCATCGCTGCCGGCCCCCCATCGGCCGGGGCAGCAGCACGACGAGCAGATCCAGCAAGTCGTCCGGCAGGTATTCCCGGGGCAGCCAACCCTGGATTTGCGGGTCCTGTGTGGGGCGCTCGTCGACGGCGATGATCGGCAACCGCTGCAGGAAGCGGTTGTTCCGCACTGCTGCGACCAGTGCCGTCGGATCCAGCGTGTCGAGGCCACCGGCCAACACCAGCACATCGATGGCTGTATCCAACAACTGGCCCCACGTCTCGCATGCCGTTGCGGCATGAGCGACCTTATAGCCGCTGTCCTGGAGCGTCTGGGCGATGGTTTGCCGCTGGACGGCACTGTGTCCGGCAATCAATACGGTGGCCATAAAAACTCCCTGACTGGGTAACCCATGACGCATGGCGAATAAGGTGCAAACCCAGCCGCTGTCCGACGACCCTTTAGAGGCTGAGCGGAAAGCTCCGACCGAGACTGGTGTCGAGGGGCAAAGTCAGGCAAGGCAGCGTGACGAAGCGTACCCGGGGCGGTACGGTGAGGAACGCTAACGCAGCCTGGCGCAGCCACTCGATGCCAGACGACCGAGGGGCTTTCCGTGCAGCCTCTTACGGGGCGATGGAAAAGTGGACCTGCCCCGGTGCGGGCCTGGCGTTCCAGGTGATCTCCACGACGGTCAGGCCATCGACCGCAATCACCAGGTTGCGGGTTTCGTGATCCAACACGTGCAGGTAACGGTCCTGCTGTTTCTGGAGAAAGCAGAACAGTCGGCCCTTCTTGATGCCCCAGTTGCGGACGGCTTCGCCCTTCTGGCCGAACAGGCTACCCTGGAGCTGCCCATTGGCCAGGGCGGCGAGAAGGTCATGGCTGCTCAGGGTTGTCAGGGGTGTCAGGGATGGGGTGTTGGGCATGGTTTCCTCCGATGCGTTCAGATACAAAAAATAGCGGTTTGGATGTCGCCTGCGGTGATCACCCAGTTCCAATAGGGCAGGTTGACGATCAGGTCATTCAGGAGGCGCCCGTGTTCACGCAACGCCCATTCCGGGTTGTCGCTATGGTCCGCCAGCAGCGCCAGGGCCAGTTGAGCGGATCCCGGCAGGCGATGTCCCCAGTCGAACCGGGTGCGCGAGAAGCGGGCGATGTCCAGCCGGGGATTCAGCCGGCCCAGATGGGCCGGCGACGCCCGCCACACCTCCGTGCCGCACCCTGGCGTGCGGCGGCCGATGTAGACGGAGCCGCTGCCCAGGCTCACATACGCCAACCTCTCGGCCGGATCCCTTCATTGCCGGCCGCGTCCTGAACCGACTCCTCCAGGCGGCCGAGCAGCCGGAGCAGCCCGTCCAGGAGCGTGAGGGGGTGGGGTGGGCAGCCCGGGATGTACAGGTCGACGGGCAGGCGGGACGTCACCCCGGCTTCCGTTTCGGCGTGCTCCCGGAACAGGCCGCCGGAGATGGCACAGGCCCCGACGGCGATGACGAACCTGGGGGCCGGCGTGGCGTCGTAGGTCTTCTGCAGGGCCAGCGCCATGTTCTGCGTCACCGGGCCGGTGACGACGAGGCCGTCGGCATGGCGGGGCGAGGCGACGAACTGGATCCCGAAACGGCCGAGGTCGAAGACCACCGTGCTGAGGACGTTCAGCTCGGACTCACAGCCGTTGCACCCCCCGGCACTGACCTGGCGCAGCCTGAGCGAGTGGCCGAAGATCCGTTGGCTCTTGGCATCCAGTGCCTGCGCCAGTGCCAATGCCTCGTCGGGGGCGACCCGCAGGTCCTCCCGCTGGCGCGTGGCCATCCGGTAATCCCGGCTGTGCGTGATGGCCCCGGCCGGACAGACCTCGGCACACGCCGTGCAGAAGATGCAGCGTCCCAGATCGACCACCGGACCGGCCCCGCCGGGGGAAATGGCCAGGGTCGGGCAGGCCTCGACGCAGGCCCGACACCCGTCGGGACAACGGGTCGGGTCGATGACGGGGCGCCCCCGGAAGGACTCCGGCAACCGGGGCGCCGCATCCGGGAACCCAATGGTCCGGTGGCCCTGATTCAGGCGTGCCAGCAGGATACGGATCATGGGGTCCTCACAGATCGTGCCCACAATAGGACAGGCTGAAGCTCTTGTTGCAGAGGGGGAAATCCGAAATCGCCTGCTGCCGCATCGTCACGGGGACGGCCAGCCAGTTGCGGAAGGAGGGATCGATGATCTTGTAGGCCTTGAACCGCCCGTTCCGATCCGTCACCGCCACGTGGCAGATCTCGCCCCGCCAGCCTTCGACCAGGGAGACCGCCACGGCCAGCGGCGGCAGGGACGGGACAGGCAGGGCCAACGGCCCGTCTGCCGGCAGGTTGGCCAGCCGGTCGGCCAGATCCGTGATGAGCTGCAGGGATTGGCCGATCTCACGCCAGCGCTGGTAGGCCCGGGCGTGGACGTCGCCGCCGCCGGCCATCAGCATGTTGAACGGCTGCCAAAGGTAGGCGGTCGAGGGAAATTCGGCCCGCACGTCGCGTGGCAGGCCACTGGCCCTGGCGGCCGGCCCGACCAGCCCGAGCAGGGCGGAATGGGCCCGGCTCAGGGGGGCCGTGTCCTCGAAACGGTTCATCACCGAGGGGCTCTGCCAGAGGAGTTCGACCGCTTCAGCCACCTCCCGGCCGGCCCGCTCGGCCTTGTCCAGCAGGTCGGACAGGTGCGGCCGGTCGAGGTCAAACCCGACTCCGCCGGGGCGGACCAGCTGGCGGCCAAAGCGGTTGCCGCAGATCATTGCCGTGAGGTTGAGGAAGTCCCCCCGCAGCCGCCCGCAGAAGGCGGCCGTCGGCAGGAATCCGACGTCGCCGGACAGGCTGCCAAGATCGCCGACGTGGTTGGCGAGCCGTTCCAGCTCCAGGCCGATGGCCCGGATGGCATGGCTGCGGTGGCTGGGTTGTGTGCCGCTGAGGATTTCCAGGGCCTGGGCATGGGCGGTGGCATGGCCGACGGTGGTGTCGCCGGCTGCCGTTTCCACGAGATGGCGGGAGCGCAGGTCCGGCCCGCCGGTCAGGGCCCGTTCGATGCCCCGGTGCTGGTAGCCCAGGGCAATCTCCAGGTGGACGACGTCTTCGCCCTGCAACTGGAATCGGAAGTGGCCGGGCTCGATGATCCCGGCATGCACGGGGCCGACGGCCACCTCGTACACGGCGTCGCCGGTGACGGTGAAAAACGGGGCGTCGCCGGCCTGTGGCGGCTGACGGTCCATGGGTACCGGCCGCCGGGGCGGCTGGAACCGCAGCGGTTTCAGCCAGGGATGGCCCACCGGGACGATCCCCCACTGCTCGGCCAGTTCGCGTTCGAAGGCCTGCGCCTGGGGGCATTGCGGCGTCAGCGAGGGAAACCCGTCCTGGACCCGCATGCCGACAGCCAACAGTGTCCTGCCGAGTTCTTGGGCCAGGACGGCGAAGACCAGCAGTCCCCCGATCTGCTGGGGCACGCCGGGCATGGCGATCAGCCGCCAGCCATTGCCGACCCGGGTGCAGACCGTCCGGTGAAAGTCTGCCGGCTGCATGATCGGCAGGTCCGCCAGCCGAAAGGAGGCGCCGTGTGGAAACTGCAGAACGTTTGCCATTATTGGCCTCCCAGTTGGCGTGCCGCCACGTGGATCAGACGGGAAAGGTCGGGCGGCAGCCAGATGCCCAGTCCGAGAACCAGCAGGAGGAGCGCCAAAGGCGGCAGGATCGCCGACCAGGCCTCCGGCCTGGCCTTGCCGATCCAGTCTGCGACGGGTGCGCCCAGGGTCATCGTCAGCACGGGCCGGCTCATGGCGACGACGATCAGGGCCAGCAGGCCCAGGTACGCGCCCGCCAACCAGAAACGGTGCTGGGCGAAGGCGGCCTGGAGGATGATCACCTCCGAGGCGAAGGTGCCGAACGGCGGGGTGCCCGTGATGGCCAGGAACCCCAGCAGCCAGAGCAGGCCGGAGACCGGCAGCAGGTGCCGCAGGCCGTGGACGTCGCTGATCTGCCGGCTCTGGTAGGCGGCCGCAATGTTGCCGGTGACGAAGAACAGGGCGGCCTTGGTCAGGGCGTGGTTCAGGCTGTGGAGCAGGGCCCCGAAGGGGCCGAGACCGCCTAGGCCGACGCCGATGGCGAGGATGCCCATGTGCTCGATGCTGGAAAAGGCCAGCAGGCGCTTGTAGTCCTGCTGTGCGACGACGAAGGCGGCGGCAACCGCCATCGACAGGAGGCCGAAGGCGAGCAGCAACGGCTGGCAGAAACTGGCCAGGTCGGCGGCGACGCAGACCTCCAGGACCCGCAGGATGGCCAGAAAGGCGCAGTTGGAGAGGGCACCTGCCAGCAGGGCGGAGACGGCGGACGGCGCCTCCGCATAGGCATCGGGCTTCCAGGTGTGCAGGGGGGCCAGGCCCATCTTCGTGCCGTAACCGACCAGCATGAAGATAAAGGCCAGCTTGAGCCAGAGCGGGTGCAGCTGGCGCCCGTGGGCGACGAGGTCCTGCACGGTGAGCCGAAAGGGGGCGAAGCCGTGCCGGGTGGCCGAGACGGCCAGGAAGAAGTTGCCCAGCAGGGCGATGGCGATCCCGACCGAGCAGATGAGCAGGTACCGCCAGGTCGCTTCGAGTGACCGGTGATGACGGTGAAAGTAAATCAGGGGGGCGCTGGTCAGGGTGGTGGCCTCGACGGCCACCCACAGGAGCCCGAAGCGCTGGCAGAGACTGACCAGGGTCATCGTGGCCAGGAAGACCAGCAGTAGGGCGATGAACAGGCCCTCCGGGGCATTGGCGAAGGGCACGCCCTCGATGAAGTCGGTCCGCCGGCCGCCGTCCTCCCGATTCAGGTAGCCCGAGGCATAAAACGCCGTGGCCAGGAACACGAGGCTGGTCAGGCTGAGAAACAGCAGGCCCAGGGCATCCAGGCTGAGCCAGCCGGCCAGGGCCGGTTGCGGCAGGGCCAGCCAGCACGAGGCGGTCATCCCGCTGTGCAGGGCGGCTGTGCCGATGAGCAGCCGGTGCCGCAGCCGGCTGCTGCGTGCCAGCACGACGGCCAGGGCGACGACGATGGGCAGGAACAGCAAGGCGGGGATCATCGTTTCCAGTCCTGCAGGGCGCTCAGGTTGGCCGTGTCGATGTCGTCGAACTCGCGGGCAATGTGGAAGACCATGATTCCCATGACGAAGACGGCGACCAGCACGTCCAGCAGCACGCCCACCTCGACGATGAAGGGCGTCTCCTGGACGACGGTGCTGCCGAAGACGTAGACGCCGTTCTCCAGGACGAGATAGCCCAGGACCTGGGTCAGGGCGTTGTGCCGGCTGATGATGATGAACAGGCCGGCCAGCATGGTGAACAGGGCCGCCGGGACCAGCAGCGACGAGACGACCGGATTGGGTAACGGCAGCAACTCGCCCATCCAGAGGGCCAGGCCGAGCATCCCGAGACCGAGGACCACGGAGACGTTGTAGCCCACGTAGGGATCGACCTCGCAGCGGACGCGGGCCTGCTTGATCGCCCGGCGCAGCATGACGGGAAACAGCCAGGCCTTGAGGATGACGCTGGCCCCGGCGAGCAGCAGGGTGCGGGGCGTCGGCGCCGTGTGATGGGCGACCAGCATCAGCACGCTGGTCATGACGCCCTGGGTGGCGACGATGCGGATATAGGTTTCCAGCCGGCCGGCGCCCAGGATGGCGAGGGAGGTGAGGATGAGCAGGAGGAGGAGGGAATCGATCCAGGTAGACATGGCGTCACCGGAACACGAGGACGAGGGCGAGGAAGGCGGCGACCAGGGCGCCCATGAGGAGCCTGGGCACGTGGCGCAGGCGCAGGCGGGCCATCGTCGATTCGAGTCCGCCGATGCCGGCGGCCAGGGCGATGAGGCCCCCGACGGTGACCAGCAGCGACACGGGGCCGACGGCGCCCGTGACGGGCAGGACCACCCCGACGACGAGGCTGCCCAGCACCCAGAGCTTGAGGGTGCCGGCGTACTGGACGATCGCCAGATCCGGACCGCTGTGATCGAGGACCATCCCCTCGTGGATCATCGTCAGTTCCAGGTGGGTGTCCGGGTCATCGACGGGGAGGCGGGCGTTTTCGACGAGGCAGACGATGACCAGGGCCAAGGTTACCGGGAACAGGATGGGGGCGACGGGCCAACTGGCGGCCGTCGACAGCTGGCTGAACATGCCTGACAGCGAGAGATGGCCGGTCAGCCTGGCGACGGCCGCCAGGGCGAGCAGCAGGGCGGGTTCGGCCAGCGGCGCCAGCTGGGTCGCGCGGCTGGCGCCCATGCCCTCGAGGCTGGAGCCGGTATCCAGCGCCGCCAGCACCAGCGAGACGCGGTTGAGGGCCAGCAGGGCCGCCAGGACGATGAAATCCCCCGGAAAGGCGATGACGGCCGGCACCGCGCCCATCGGCACGAGCAGCAGGGCCACCAGGGCCGTGGCGAGGACGACGACGGTGGCCAGGGGCAGGACCCAGGAGGTCGTCTCGCTGTACACGGCCCCCTTCTGGAGCAGCCGGGCGAGGTCCCGGTAGGGTTGTAGCAACGGCTGGCCGTTACGGCCGGCGACAAGGGCTTTGACCCGGTTGACCACGCTGAGGAGCATCGGGGCCAGGGTGCAGGCCAGGGCGGGGCCAAACCAGGACAGGCACGTGATCATCGTCCGAGCCCCCAGACGGTGACGGCGACGAGGGTGATGGCGATGTACAGCACGTATAGGTGGGTGCTGCCCTGCTGGAGCCGGCGCATCGGGGCCAGGCTGCGGGCGATCCCCCGGAAGAGCGGGACAAAGAGGTGCTCGCGCCAGAGATCGGGGGCCGACACCGTCAGCCGGCCCTCGCTGGGAAACAGGCCGTCACTCAGTTGGAGTCGCTGGCGCTGTCCGGACAGGCGGCCGAACAGGGCGACCACCGGCTGGCTAAAGGCGAAACCCGTGTGCTGCATGCGGGCCATGGGGCGCACGTAGCCGCAATCCCAGGTGGGCCCCCGGGAAACCGTGCGCCGCCGCAACAGGCTGCTTCGGGCGGCGCTGATGGCCAGGATGGCCATCAGCAGGAGGGCGCCGACCAGCTGTACGGGCCGGACGACTGCGATTGCCTGCTGGAGACCCTGTCGGGCGTCGTCAATGGCCAGGCCCGGCAGGGTGTGCATCACCTGGCTCAGCGGGACCAGCCACAGGGGGGCCAGGACCATGAGCAGGGTGCTGGTGCCGAGCAGGGCGGCCACGGCCAGACTCATCGCCGGCGGGGGATCCTGGGGCTGACGGGGCAGGACGTGCCGGGCATGCCCGAGAAAAGCCGTACCGAAGGCCTTGATGAAGGCCGCCGTGGCCATGGTGGCGGCCAGGGCCACGGCGGCGACGACGAGCAGCGGCGCCATCAGATGCAGGTGCCAGGGCAGCTCGACGGCCCGGAAGGCTGCCGTCAGCAGGAGAAACTCACTGAGGAACCCCAGCCAGGGCGGGAGGCCGCTGAGGATGCCCGCTCCCATGGCCAGCATGGCGCCTGTCAGGGGCATCGGGCGGAT
>JACMPN010000272.1 GCA_014377495.1 Candidatus Sericytochromatia bacterium | reverse complement strand
GTGGCCGGCGACACGGCCGCTTGGGCGGGCTTCACCGGGCGCCTGGCCCGCCTGCAGTCCGGGGCTCTCGTCCTCACCGCCGCCGGGCTTGGGGTGGCCCTGGCCTCCAGTCTGCAGGCGACCGACATGGCCCGTTCACTGGTCAACACCTGGCTTTTTGCCAGCTACATCACCTGCTTCTGGCTGGCGTACACGGGCACCCGGACATGGGGCCGTGGCTGGCTCGCCTGGAGCCTGGCCATCGCCGCGATCGGCATGGCGGCCGGCGGGCTCTTCATTGATGCCTTTTTGACCACTTATGCCGGTTTCGGGGTCGCCTCGGTCCCCAAGTTCACGTTCCCCTTGGGCAACAAGAACTTCACAGCCAGCTTCTTCCTGCTCGTCTGGCCGTTTTTCGTCGCATTTGCCCAACAGCAGTTCGACGGGTCAAAAAAGACCTTATTGTACGTCGGGGCGGCCCTTTCACTGGTCTGTCTGGTCGGCAGCGAGTCCCGCAGCGCCTATCTCGCCGCTGCCGTGCAGTTGGTGTTGCTGGCCCTGCTCCTGGGCGGGTCGATGCGCCAGGCCCTGGTCGGGATCTCCCGCAAGACGTGGCTCATCGTCGGCAGTGTCGTCGTCGTCGGGACCATTGTCGCCACCCCCCTGCTCGTCAATCGCTTCAGCTCGATGGCGCAGATTTTTACCGACGTCTCCGCTGGCGGCAAAGTGGCCGACAACTCGTTTGCCATGCGCCTTGAGATGTGGCGTGGCGCCCTGACGGGCTTGCAGTTCCACCCGATCTTCGGCAGCGGCATGGGTTCGGTGCCCTCCCAGTTCCCCCTGGACCGCATGCAGACGCCGCGGTACCCGGACGTCGTCAATCCCCAATTGCACAGCACCGTATTCCATGTCCTTTATGAGCTGGGCCTGGCCGGTGTCGCCGTGCTGCTGGCAATGGCCGGCTTCCTGTTCTGGCGGACGGTCAAGGCGGTCCGCCGGACCGAAGTCCCGATCGAAGCGTTGGGCATCGCCGTTGGCTTGTTCGGCTATGGATTTTCGCTGTTGACGGATTTTCAGTGGGAAGTGCCCAGCATGACCCTGGCCTTTGTCCTGTCGGCCGCATTGCTGGTCGATGGTGGCGAGCCGGACGCCAAAGAAACGACAGTTGTCCCGTCCCGTCCCGTATCGCTGGTCGGCGGCCTCCTCGGCACCCTCGTCGTTTTGGGCGGGCTCTATATGATGGCCACGAAGGACCGGGCGGCGATCGCCTATGACGACGGGCATCAGTCCTTTCAGCGCAGCGAGTATGCCACCGGCATGAAAGCCTGGCGCGAGGCTGTCCAGTTGGATCCCACCTTCCCCTTTTATAAGGTCGCCCTCGGCTCCACCCTGAGCTATCTGTATCTCGACCAGCCGGAAACACCCGCCAACAAGCGCTTGTGGCAAGAAGCCCTCGGGCTGCTGACGGATGCCAATAAGACGTACCATCTGGCCTCTGCGAACATCAAAGAGGGCAATCTGCGGGTCAAGCTCGGCGACGCCAAAGGCGCCATCGCCCCGTTGACGGCAGCCACGACCCTGACCTGGTACGCCCCTGTCCCCCATTTTTACCTCGGTGAGGCCTATCGGGCCCTGGGGGATCGTCCGGCAGCCATCAAAGCGTATGCCATGGCGATCTATCACAGCCCATCGCTCGTCTGGGCCGCCCATTGGGAAACCAAGGATGGCGCCCCTTATAAGCAGGACGTCGCCAAGGCGGCCCTGGCCCTGTATCAATCAAGCCCTAATCCGACGTCCTGGCAGTTACTGCACATGGGCCAGTTGCAGGTCATGGCCGACGATCGGGCCGGGGCCGAAACCAACCTGACCAAACTGATCGCCACCGATCCTGCTTACCGGAACCAGGCCACGACCTGGATGGGCGAAGCGGCCTTCCAAGCCAAGGACTGGCCGGCGGCGGCCAAGGCCTTTGGCGACGCGTTCACGATGGAACCGGGCAATGCCTACGCTCAGATGCGCCTGGCCCAGGCCAAGGTCCAATTGGGCGATGCAGGTGCGGCGAAAGACGGCCTGTTGGTCTTGAGCAAGACCTTTGGTCAAAACGCCACGGAAGAGCAGATCAAAGTGCCGTCCGTCATGGCCCATGCGTCGATCCCCATCGGCTTCGACACCCGCAAGGGCTGGTCGAACATGGCGTTCCGCCGGGCCGCCCCGGAAGAGCCGTTTCCGAACCCGATCAGCGTCCGGCCCGAAGGCATGTTCTTCCTCAACGACGAAAAGCCGTGGCCGGAACTGCCCCGCCTGACGGCCCGTTCGCTGGCAACCAAAGCGCCCTGAACCGCACCACGCGTCACGGGTGAAAACCGCCTGTCCTGGGCGCATGCACCGACTTTTCACGCATACTTTTAGGGAGTTCCGCCTGATGCTTCGCCTACCTTCGGTCCTGCTGGCCACTTTGACGGTGCTGACGGCGGCGGGACCTGCCTTGGCTACCCCGACTCAGTCGTTCGACAATTTGAGCCAAGCTTACTTCGAAGACATGATGACCCGGCACACGTCGTTTGCGACTTCGCTAGGTCTACACCATCACGACAACCGGCTGGAGGACTTCAGTGCCTCCGCCATCCTGGAAGAGTCCGTCACCGCCGGGGTCTACCGCCGTGACTTTGCCGCCCTGCCGGCAGCCTCCCTGACGCCGGTGCAGCGGGCCGACCGGGAGATGATCCTGGCCGGTATCGACGGGATGATTTTGACGAACTCGGTGATCCGCCCCTGGGAAACGAACCCGGATCAGTACAGCAGCGGGCTGACGAACAGCGCCTTCACGTTGATCAAGCGCAGCTTTGCACCTGCCGAGCAGCGGCTGGCATCGCTGATCGCCCGTGAAAAACGGATGCCCGGCATGCTGGCCCAGGCCAAGCGCAACCTGAAGAACCCGCCCAAAATCTACACGGAAATTGCCATCAGCCAGATGGACGGCAACAAGGACTTCTTCGCCACGACCGTGACCGGGGCCTTTGCCGGGGTGACCGATCCCCAGCTGAAGTCGGCGTTCAAGGCGAGCAATGATGCCGTCATCCGGGCGATGGACGACTACAAGACCTTCCTGGAAAAGGACCTGCTGCCCCGCTCGAACGGCAATTTTGCCCTGGGCGAAAACGCCTATCGGGCGAAGTTGAAGGCAGACGAAATGATCGACATGCCGCTCGATCAGTTGCTGGCGATCGGTGAGGCGGACCTGCGCCGGAACCAGGCGGCGTTCAAGGCCATGGCCGCCAAGATCGATGCGACCAAATCGGCCGAGACGGTCTTTGGCGATTTGTCCCGGGAACATCCGACGCCCGACAAACTGCTCTCCGTCACGCAGGGGATGCTGAACAAGATCAACCAGTTTCTGATCGACAAGCAGATCATCACGGTCCCGACGTCGCCGCTCGCCAAAGTCGTCGAAACGCCGCCGTTCCTGCGGGCAACGACCTCGGCGTCCATGGATACCCCCGGGCCGTTTGAACCCAAGGCGGACGAGGCGTTTTACAGCATGACGCTGCCGGATCCCAAGTGGCCGGCCGACGAGATCGAGTCCTTCATGCAGCAGTGGTATTACCCGATGCTGTCGAATGTCTCGGTCCATGAGGCCTACCCCGGCCACTACATCCAGTTCCTCTACGCCAAGGGTTACCCGAGTGACACTCGGAAGATCCTGGGCGCCGCCTCCAATTTCGAAGGCTGGGCTCACTACTGCGAGCAGATGATGCTGGAGGAAGGCTTCCAAAAGGACGCCCCCAAGTACCGGTTGGCCCAGTTGCAGGATGCCCTGTTGCGGGACGTCCGTCTCCTGGTCGGGATCCGCATGCATACCCAGGGGATGACGGTGGAACAAGCCGTGGAGGCCTTCCGAAAAGAGGCGTATCAACCCCTGCCCGTCGCCAAGTCCGAGGCCAAGCGGGGCACCATGGATCCCACGTACGGCTATTACACGCTGGGCAAGCTGATGATTTACAAGCTGCGGGACGACTATAAAACCAAACTGGGCAAGGCCTACACGCTGCAAGGATTCCACAACGCCTTCATCAAGGAAGGCCCACTGCCTCTGCCGCTGATGCGCCAGGCCTTGTTGGGCACATCCGGCGAGTTGCTCTAGGCATCGCAGGTCTCAGCCGGGACCAACCAGCGTGACTGTGAAGCCCCGCCATTCCTCAAAGCGAGGGGCTTCACAGTGGTCGTCTGTGCTAGCGAGACACCGACTCGTCTGTCTCCGCTGCTTCGGTCACCTGCAGCGGGCGTACGGGCGGCAAATGGTTCGTGATCAGGCGGACGCCCCGGTCGTAGGTGAAATAGTTGTACATCCAGTTCATCAGAACGATCAGCCGGTTGCGAAAGCCGATCAGTTCGATCAGATGGATGAACAGCCAACCCAACCAGGCCAGAAAGCCGCTCAGCTGAATGCCGAAAGCGTCCATGATGGCCGCTCGCCGTCCGATCGTGGCCATGCTGCCTTTATCGAAGAACTTGAACGGCTGCTGTGGTCTGCCGGACAACTCAGCGAGGATATTCGCCGAGGCCAGTTTGCCCTGCTGGATGGCCACCTGGGCCACCATCGGAAAGGCATTGTGTCCGTTGTAGCCTTCGAGATAGGCCATGTCCCCGATGATGAAGACTTCCGGGTGACCGGGCAGCGCCAGGGTGGGTGCGACCGGGATCCGGCCGGCCCGGGCCTGGGTGACGCCGAGGCGGTCCGCCAGTTCGGCCGCTTTGACGCCGGCTGCCCAGACTACCGTGCAACTCGGGACGATCCGCCCGTCCTTGAAGACGACTTCGGACTGATCCACGTGCTCCACCGCCGTGCCCAGCCGGATATCGACACCCATCTGTTTCAACTTGGCGAGGGCCTTGTCCTGCAAGGGCTGCGGGAACGTCGCCAGGATATGTTCGCCGGCCTCGACGAGCAGCACCCGGGCCAGGGCCAGATCGAGCATCGGATAGTCGTTGGGCAACACGTGCCGCACCAACTCGGAAAAGGCACCGGCCAACTCCACGCCCGTCGGTCCGCCACCCACGATGACGAAGGTCATCAACGCCGCTCGCCGATCCGGGTCCGGCTCGCGTACGGCCTGCTCAAAACACAAGAGAACGTGATTGCGCAGGGCTTCCGCCTCGTCGATGTCCTTCATGCCGAAGGTGTTGGTTTCGAGTTCCCGATTGCCGAAGTAGTTGCTCGTGCTGCCCGCAGCGAGGATCAGAAAATCGTAGGGGACCGGCTCACCATCGGTGAGCACCCGGCGTCCGTCGAAATCGATCCCGCTGACGTTTGCCATTTGAAAGGCGACGTTCCGGTACTGCTGCAGGATCGCCCGGACGGGATAGGCAATGGACTCGGGCTCCAGGCCCGCCGTCGCCACTTGGTAAAGCAACGGCCAGAAGCCATGGTAATTGTTGCGATTGAGAACCAGGACGTCGACCGGTTGACCGCTGAGGGTCCGGGCGGCATTGAGCCCGCCAAATCCGGCGCCGACAATGACGATACGGGGTTTCGTCCCTGTGGCCTGCGACTGTTGCATGCTCATTTGGTACCTCGGCCACCCGACCTATTGGCGGATGAGCTGCGGGCATTATCCCTCAGAGACGGTATACCTGGCGGTCGCCATACAGGATCCAAGCCTGACCCCCACTACAGCAGCCAAGAAGAGACAAGAGGCTGCGTCAGAGGGGTTCAGGGCGAGTTGATTTCGGCACGGGTTCTGGCGACAGCGCCTCATGGCGCTTAGCCAGGTTCCGTGTTGAACGCGACCGCCATGGACCCCTCTGACACAGCCTCTTACTGCCTCGGTTGGACTTTGGCATACTGCCATCGACTCGAGCGGCATGGCGACACCCTCCCTGTGCCTTGATCCGGAAGGTTTCGTCATGATTCCCCGCCTCTCGCCCGTCCTGACCGTCCTGAGCGTGGCCGTCCTCGGCATCCAGGCGGCTCCGGCCATCGCAGCCCCAGCCCCCGGGTCCCACCAACCGATCACTGAGGCTTTGGCCATCACCCGGTTCAACCGGATCAGCCGGGTCGGTTACGACCTGCAGTTTGCCTTGGACAAAGCGGGGGAACAGTACGGCGGCACGGCCACGATCCGCTTCGACTCCCATCCCCGGAAGGCCGATCTTTTTCTCGACTATGCCGGCCAGTCCGTCGTCTCCATCATCCTCAACGGCACACGGATCCCTATCCGGCACGAAGCGGGCCGCATCATCCTGCCTGCCGCCCGCATTCACGCCCACAACGTGGTGGAGATCGGCTTCCGGTCCGTCTTCGACAAGGCCGGCCACGGGATCATGCGTTTTGTCGATCCCGAAGACAAACGGGTCTACCTCTATACGGACTTCGAGCCTGATGGCGCCCACCGGGTCTTTCCCTGCTTCGATCAGCCCGACTTGAAAGCGGCTTACAAACTGACCGTCTCGGCCCCCGTCAATTGGGTCGTCCTGGGCAATCGGGCCTCCGATCGCCGTGAAGTGGCGGGTGACCGCCAGACCGTGCGTTTTCCGGCCACGGTGCCGATCAGTCCTTATCTGTTTGCCATGCACGCCGGCGAGTATGTCAGCTGGCACGACAAAGCAGGCACGATGCCCCTCGGCATCTACGCCCGGGCGTCCCTGAAGAAATACATGGACGCCCCGGAAATCTTCACGATCACCAAGCAGGGTCTGGGCTACTTCGCTGACTATTTCGCCACGGCTTACCCGTTCGGCAAGTATGACCAGGTTTTCGTTCCGGAATACCAACATGGCGCCATGGAAAATCCCGGTGCCGTCACGTTCAATGAAAAATTCATCTACCGCAGCCGGCCGACGGACGCCCGGCGGTTTGACCGGGACAACGTCATCCTGCATGAAATGGCCCACATGTGGTTCGGTGATCTCGTCACGATGAAATGGTGGAACGGCCTTTGGCTCAACGAATCCTTCGCCACCTACATGGCGGCCCGGGCCCAGCAGGCCCTGCCCCGCTACGGTGATACCTGGCAACGGTTCTACAGCACCAAGCAGTGGGCCTACGAGACAGATCAGCGGGCGACGACCCACGCCATCGACGGGCCGGTCGTGGATACCGAGGCGGCCACGGGGATCTTCGACGGGATCACCTATGGCAAGGGCGCCTCGGTGATGAAGCAATTGGCCTACTACATGGGCGAGACGGCTTTTCGGGACGGTCTGCGGACCTACTTCCAGCGTCACGCTTTCGGCAATTCGACCTTGCCCGACTTCATGGGTGCGCTGCAGTCCCGGACGCCACTCGATCTGGGCGGGTGGAGCCAGGTCTGGCTCAAAACCGCCGGCCTGAATGCCGTCCAGCCCGTCTGGGCGAGCACGGCGGGCAAAATCACCCAGTTCAGCCTGGCCCAGACCGTGCGTAGCGGAGCCGCCCAATTGCGGCCGCACCGGACCGCCATCGGCCTCTTTGGCCCGAATGCCCAGGGACAGCTGGTCAGCCAGGGCGAGCTGCCCATCAGCTATGCGGGTCTGAGCACCGCCGTGCCGGCCATGATCGGCAAAGCCGCCCCGTCGCTGGTTTTTCCGAATATGGGCGATCACGACTACGCCAAGGTGATCCTCGACCCCGTTTCCCTGGCGACAGCGCAAAGCTCGCTGAGCGCTGTCGCTGACCCGTTCCTCCGCCTGCAGTTATGGAACAGTCTTTCCCAGATGGTCCGGGACCACGAGCTCGACGCCCTGGCCTATCTCGATCTGAACCTGCTCCATCTGCCCAAGGAGACGAATCCGCCGGCGGTCAACGGCCAACTGTCAGCCATTGCTTCGCTCGCCCTGACCGAACTGGATGACGCCACCCGGACGGCGATGCTCCCCAGGATCGAGGCGTTCCTATGGGCGGAGGCCGCCAAACAGCCCGCCAAGTCCGATGCCCAGCAGCAATGGACCAACACGGCCCTGAGCGTCTCGCGCACGGCCGCAGGGCAAAAACGGCTCGTTTCCTTTCTGCAAGGGAAAGCGACATTCCCCGGCTTTGAACTCGACCCGGACATGCGCTGGCAGATCATCTCGATCCTCACCGCCTGCAACCATCCGGAAGCACAGGCCCTGCTGAACGCTGAGCAAAGGCGGGATCCGTCCGACAAGGGGATCAAGGCGGCCGTCTTCGTCGCCACCTGCCGTCCGGACATCACAGTCAAGGACGCCGCCTGGAAGCGTCTGTTGACCGATCAACAGAGCACCATCAGTGAACTGACTTCCGTGATGGCAGGATTTCACCACCCCGACCAGGTCGGGTTGCTGCAACCCTTTGCCGGTCGTTACTTCGATACCATCCAGGACGTGTATCGGACCCGGGAAAACGCCTTTGCCCGGCGGTTCGTGCAATCGATGTTTCCCCGGTTTGCCACCGATCCGGCCACGCTGGCCCGGGCCGACGCCATGCTGAAATCCACGACCCTGCCGGCCGAGCTGCGCAAGTGGCTCACCGACCTGACCGAAGACCTGCACCGCCGGGCGAAAATCCAGACGCTGGCCCATCAGGCCCTGACTGAGCGTCTGGCGAAGACATCGCAGAAACCTTAGAGTCCCGACCGTCACACGCCCCGGCATCCTGACCGGGCGATTGGCGCCGAGCCGCCGTTAGAAAGCTGAGTATGACGCATGCCGACTCCTGTCCGTTCCGCCGCCACTGTCCTCATCGCCGCCCTGTTGCTCGGGTTGCCCGCCGGGGCCGCCACGCTCCGTCCCGCCAAAGACCTGCTCACTTATACGGACGCCGCAGCCCGGGCCAGGATCGTCAGTCAGCTCGCCTACGACCTGCAGTTCACGTTTGAAGATGCCAAGGACCATTACAGCGGCCAGGCCACCATCACGTTTGCCTGCACGCCCAAGCCGGGCGACCTCACCCTGGACTACACCGGCGGCCAGGTGCGTTCCGTGGTCATCAACGGCATGACGGTCCCGGTGCGCTACAACAAGGCCTACATCGTCCTGCCAGGCACCGCACTGAAGGCACACAATTCGGTCACCGTGACCTTCGATTCGGCCTTCGATACGGGCGGCGTCGGCATGACCCGCTTTGTTGATCCAGCGGATCAGCGCACGTACATCTATTCCGATTTTGAGCCTTATGGGGCCCACCACCTCTTTCCCTGCTTCGACCAGCCCGACCTGAAAGGCACCTATACCGTGCGGGTCGACGGCCCCAAAGACTGGGAAGTGATCACCAACGTGCCGACGGCCAAGGTCTACCTGAAGCACCAGACCCGTCGGACGGTTTTTGCGAAGACGCCGCCCCTGAGCACCTACCTGTTTGCCCTGCACACGGGCCAGTACATCTCCTGGCACGGCATGGCGGGCGACATCCCCATGGGCATCTACGCCCGGGCGTCGTTGGCCAAGTCCATGGTTAGCGACACCATCTTCGAGACGACTCGCAAAGGCCTGGACTTTTACGGCAAATACTTCGATTTCGCCTATCCGTTCGGCAAGTACGACCAGGTATTCGTCCCGGAATTGCCGGAAGGGGCCATGGAAAATCCCGGCGCCGTGACGATGAACGAGAACATGATCTACCGCCATCAAGTGACGGCCAGCGACCGGTTTGACCGGGACGACACGATCCTGCATGAAATGGCCCACATGTGGTTTGGCGATCTCGTCACCATGAACTGGTGGAACGGGTTGTGGCTCAACGAATCCTTTGCCACCTACATGGCGTCTCTCAGTCAGGCCACACTCACCTCGCCTCATGGCGACAGCTGGGCGATGTTCTTCAAGACGAAGGAATGGGCCTACGACACGGACGACCGGGTGACGACGCACCCCATCGAAACGCAGATCGACGACACAAACGCCGCCACCGAGAACTTCGACGGGATCACCTACGGCAAGGGTGCCTCGGTCATGAAGCAGCTGGCGTTCTACCTGGGGCCAGATGCCTTCCGGGACGGCGTCCGCACCTACTTCAAGCGTCATGCCTACAAGAACACGACCCTGCCGGACTTTATGGGCGCCCTGCAGACCCAGAGCAAACATGATCTCAGCGCCTGGACGTCCCAATGGCTGAAATCGGCGGGTCTGAACACCGTCGAACCGGCTGTCCTGTGCAGTGACGGCAAAATCCAAGCCGTCACCCTGACGCAGACTTCAGCCAGTGGCGAGACGGTTGGGCGCCCACACCGGACTGAGGTTGGGCTGTTCGACCTCAGTCCGGACGGACGGCTGCGGCTCCGGGAAACGGTGCCCGCCGGGTACGACGGGTCCGAGACTGCGGTGGCGGCCCTGACGGGCAAACCTTGCGCCCCCCTGCTCTTCGCCAACGTCCACGATCAGGACTACGCCAAGGTCCGCCTGGACAGTGCCTCACTGCAGACCGTCAAAGAGCGGCTGAGCACGATCGAGGATCCGTTCATCCGCCAGCAGCTCTGGAGCGTCCTCTGGTACATGGTGCGGGATCAAAAGCTCGATGTGATCAGCTATGTCGATCTCCTGAAGCGGCACCTGCCCGCTGAAGCGAACGCCTTGGTGGTCGAGTCCCAGCTCGGCCGCCTGGAAACGGCGTTTGCCCAGCATCTGGATCAAACCGACCGTCAGACCGTCGGCGCCACCCTGGAGCCTTTCGTCTGGGAACAGCTGAGTCGCCAGATGGCCGGCAGCGATGCGCAGTTGCTTTGGGCAGACACGCTGATCCGGACGTCACAGTCGCCGCATGGTTTGCAACGCCTCGTTGATCTGGTCCGGGGAACGACGTCCGTGCCGGGCCTCGTCATCAACCAGGATCTGCGCTGGCAGATTGTGCGCACGCTGACCGCCAGCAACCATGCCCAGGCGTCAGCCGTGTTCGACGGGGAGCAGTTGCGGGATGTGACGGACCGGGGCTTGAAAGCCGTGGAACGGATCCGGGCGGCCGAGGCGGATGCGACGGTAAAAGCGAAGATCTGGCAACGCATCCTGACGGACCGCAAAGCGTCGCTGGGTCAAATGGAAGCATCAATGGAAGGCTTCTGGAACCTGGAGCAGGCCACCCTGCTGCAACCCTATGTCCAACAGTTTTTCGACAGCGTGCCGGCGATCTTCCGGGACCGTGAGCCCGGCTTCGCCAGCTCGTTCTACAAGCGGCTGTATCCCGTCGTGGCCACCACGGACGTGTTGCAACGGGGTGAAGCCCTGCTTAAGCGTACCGACCTCTCGCCGGAGCTCCGCCGCAAGCTGCTGGAAAGCAATCAGGACGTGGCCCGGCGATTGCATATCCAGGTCACGGCCAGTCAGGTCCTGGCCAATCGGGCCCGGCCGGCCGGCCGCTGAGCAGAGACGTAAACGATGCACCTCCACCATGCAGTCGCCGACCATTGGGCATTCCTGGGGCACGATGGCGAAATCTCATCGACCGCGCCGCTGGTCCGTGCCATCGGCAGTCTGGTCCTGGTTGCCTTTCGCAGCCACGGCAGGCTCGTCGTGGCCAAGGACGACTGTCCACACCAGGGGGCGTCGTTTGCCGGCAGCCGGATCGTCGACGAATGTCTCGTCTGTCCGTTTCATGGCTGGACCTTCGATCAGGAAGGCTGCTACGTCCAGGGATTCCGGGGCAACATGCCCGAACCCGTCCGCCAGACCCTGCGTCTGGAGCGCTATCCTGCCCGCAGCCGGGATGGCCGCATCTGGGTGATGCCGACGCCGACGAGCAAGTTTCCGCCGGATACGCTGATACCGGCGATTTTTTCCTGGTATGCGGCGGCCTGTCAGTGGCGGGTTTCGATCACCGTGGCCATCTAGTCGCCTGACTGGAATAATGTACTGAGTCCGGCGCTTGGCCGACCTCGAACGAACGGGCCCGACGGCGGGCGGGCCAGCTGGGTCCGGACCTCCGATCCAACTGCAGGCAGCGTAGACAAGACCGACCGTAGAGGCTGAAAACTTATGGGCTGGCTGGAAGACAAGGAACGCATCATCTCCCTTGAAGCGGAGGTATTTCGCCTGCGTGAAGAGATCCAGATCGCCAGTGCCGTGTGCGCCGAAGAACTCGCCAAAGGCCCTGTCTTGGGCTATGGGCTCGATGGTCCCTATGCCGATCATTGGCGGGGTCTCAAGGCCCGCTTCGACAGTGCCTTGGCTGAAAACATCCTGGCCGTCCCCGAATAGCGGCGTTCGGCGCCGCACCTTCGCCGCAACTGTCTTATCACCCACTTCTCCGCCAACGGCAGAAGAGGAAGCAAATCAGGTGCTGATGTGGCAGGTGCTCAGGCCCCGTTTTTCCAGGTACTGCTGGTGGTAGTCTTCGGCGGGCCAGAAGGTTTGTCCCGGAACGATCTCGGTGACGATCGGGCGCTTAAATTTGCCCGTCTGCCGCACTTGCTCTAACGACGCCCGGGCCCGGTCGGCCTGCTCGGGGGAGTGGTAGAAGATCGCCGAACGGTATTGCGAACCGACGTCGGGCCCCTGCCGATTCAACGTCGTCGGATCGTGGTTCTCCCAAAAAACCCGTAAAAGCGCTTCATAGGGCACAATCGCCGGATCGTAGGTCACCTGGACAACCTCGGCGTGTCCGGTGGTGTCGGTGCAGACTTCTTTGTAGGTCGGTTCCGTTTTGGCGCCGCCCTCATAGCCCACCGCCGTGCCAGTGACGCCCTTGATCTGACGAAATGCCGCCTCCACACCCCAAAAGCATCCTGCTCCAAACGTTGCGCTTTCCATGGCGAGTTCCTCTTCGGCATGCATCACCGTGACCCGCAGGGCTCCGGTCAACCGGGACCCCGGGTTCGGCCTTCTCAGTATAGCCCCGCCTCGCGCAGCGCAAGCCCGGACAGGGCGAAGCCCAGGACCGGCGGCCAGTCCGCCTGTAATTCAGAGCCTCTGGCGATAGGTGGCAGGCGACTGAGCACCCACCGCGAGAGGCTCTTAGAAGCGGCGGCGTGAGTATTTGCCGGTCAGCTTGTGGCTGCGGCTGAGGACACCGACGACCTCCAGGGACCCACGCCGGGGGTGCAGGGTGACGGACTGTCCCCGCCAACGGGGATCGACGAGGGTGAAGCGGGTCGAGCCGTCCGCCAGCCGGACGATCGAGGCATTCAGGGCCTCGGCCGCATCGCCATCCCGCCTCGGAGTCACGGTGGCGGTGACTCCGAACTGCCCTGCCTCATCAAACCGCGGGCGGATCTCGACGTCCGAATGCACGAAGGTCGCATACGTCGTCATCATCGACCCGACCATGGCCAACAGCGAGTTGTTCAGGCGCACCTCAAACCGGATCACCTCACACACTTCTCCGGCGAAGTCGATGGGTTCGTAGGCAAAATTCAACGCTTGGGCGACCTCGAAACCCCATTTGCTGACGACGATCCGGTCATCGGCAAGGTCACGGGCCGACGGGGCCTGCATCAGCGAGCGCAAACTCAGCTCCCCGGGGCGTTCGATGGTGATCGGGCTGCTCACGGCTGGGCATCTACTTTCGAGGTCATGCGAGGGGTCCGGAGGCGGGTACTCCCACCATTTTACCAAGCCAGGCGCTTATTGTTGCGGCAGGACCGCCAGACGGTGACCGGATCAGATGGAGAAGAACAGGAAGCGCAGACCGATACTCACCCCGGACACCGTCACCTTGTCCGGGCCGAGCAGGCCCGAAGTCCCACGCAAATCGACTGGCAACTGGGACGTCTCGGCGCCGGCATAGACGGTGAAGATGTTCAAGGGTGACCAGTTCACGGTGGCACCCACCACCGGCATCGTCGCTCCGGCCGTGTTGACGGACCCACCGCTGGACTGGCCGTCCAAGCCCGTGGATCCCCAGGTCCCCCAGACGAGCGTGGAGGCCCCGGCGTACGCATGGAAAGTCAGATCCAGGGGCAGCTTCACGATCGCCCGCAGGCCATAGCTGGGGCCGGCAAACTGGTTATATCCCAACGTGCCGGACCCGGAAAACTGAAACTTGGGCACGCCCATGTACCGGGCTCCAAGATAGGGTCCGACGAAGGGCCGAATGCCCATCCCGGACAACGGTGTGGGGATCTCGAACTTGGCCAGGGCATAGGCCTCACCGTCAATGATCGCCGCCGAGTCGGTACCGCCAAGCACATCGGTGGCATTGGGGAATAGGCGGATGGTCGCGTTGAGCCCGATCGGATCGATCAACGGAAAATCGCCACCCAAGGTCCACCGGACGATCGTCTTGCCGGGGTTGGCCGAACTGCCGACGAACTCCAGCGCCTGAGCGGGCACCGCCAGCGCCACGGCGCCTGCCAGGGGCAGCAAAACCCGCCTGGTCAGGCGGTTGGGGTTCCAAGAGGATGTGAGGCGATACCGAACGCCGGTGACAAGGCTCATGCTGGTCCTCCGCGGATGAGTTGCTGGGCTGCATTGCGTATGGAGTCAGACGCCCGGCGCCCGGGTCGGGTTCCAACCTGGACCAACCAGGGCGATTACAAAATCGCAACGGCATGTCCTGGGGCTACATGCACCTATGCCCGGAAATCCGGGCAGGCAAACGAATTGGCAGCTGCGCCATCAGGCCCTAAAGCCGTGCGGCGGCCTTGCGGAGCTGGACATCACAGGCGTGGCGGATGGTGGCCCCGTGCCCGACGCTGAGGACTCGCAAGTCGGGTCTGGCGGCCATGCGCTCCAGCCAGCCACGGAAAGCAGCCCGGTCCTTGAGCATGAGCATCCGGCCCATCCCGGTCATGCCGAAAAAGCCCGTGCTGCCAATCGCATGCAGGAGCCAACCCTGGAACCCGGCAAAATCCGGCAGGTTCATCAGCATGTCGCCAAAGATCAGGGCGACCCCGTCTCCCAAAGGCAGCTCGTAGCAACACTCGACGGGTTTGACGCCATCCGGGCTGTGCACGGTGATCCCGTAGCGTGCGCCCAGGTCCTCGGCGGCCAGATCGATCGGCACCAGACGCTGCAGCTTGGCCCGGGGTACGCCGGGGCAGGCCACCACCAGGTGGGGATAACGTTGCTTGTAGAGCGATTCGTGCATTTCGTGAAAGGTGCTGGCGACGATCATCAGCCGGGGCTCGCCGAGCGCCTCGATGGCGGTCATCGTCTCGGGCCTCAGGGCGTGGGCCCCATGGATCAGCAGCCCCCCATCGTCCAGCCGGTAAACCGTCATTGTGCGGGCCAGCGGCCCTTTGGGCGCCGAGGCCGCCACTTCCCAAAGGCGGGTGTCCAGTTGCACAAGGTCGCCATGGGGCGTGACATGCCGGTCCCACTCATTCATGACAGGGACCACCGGTCGTTGGCTCCAATGAGGATGGATCGACTGCCCAACGGTTCGCCCACTCGCCGATGGCCATCATGATCGGCTGCAATGCCTCGCCTTTGGGCGTCAGCCGGTAAAGCACCTGCACTGGACGGGCGGTGGAGACCTCACGGAGGACGAGGCCGTATTCTTCCAGCTCTTTCAGGCGCTCGGTCAGCAATCGGTCGCTCACGTCCATGACCGCTTCCTTGAATTCACTGAAGCGCCGGGGTTTGACCGTCAGCGCGAAAATGATCGCACCCGACCAGCGGCGCCCGATCACTTCGATGGCCTGGTGAAAGACATGGCAGACCCTGTGGTCTTCGCTGCCGTTACTTATCATAAGTAATCCACTTGACTTTCGTAAGTCGATGGCCTACCTTCTACAAAGCAGAAGGCTTACTAAAAGTAAGCATAGCATGCTGCACTGGATTGCACACCGTCCGGCGGTCCATCCAGGCGATGTGGCACCCGGCCAGGGGCAAGGAGAGGCAAATATGACCCATCAGATCAGCATCGTCGGGCTCGACGGTTCTCTATCGGACCAGTCGACCAGTCTGCAAGCATTGCAGATCGCCCTGGCTGGCGCCGAAGCAACGGGAGCTGCCGTGACGATGCTCGATACAAAGGAGCTGGATCTGCCGATGTATGCCCCGGATCTGCCGGCCCCGCCGGAGGCTCTGCGGCTGGCCGAGCTGATTAGCCAGACGGACGGTCTGATCTGGAGCAGCCCGATCTATCATGGCACGATCAGCGGATCGTGCAAGAATGCGCTCGACTGACTGCAACTGCTTGCCGACCGGCAGCCGGCCTACCTGTCGGGCAAGTTCGTGGGCCTGATCAGCACAGCCGGCGGCGGGCAGGGCATGCAGGCGATTAACACGATGGAATATGTCGTGCGGGCCCTGCGTGGCTACACCGTGCCCTGGGTCGTGCCGGTAGCCAAGGCCTGGGAGGTATTTGATAACGAGGGCCAGCCCAGAGACCCCCAGGTGGAACGGCAGTTGCGGACCCTCGGCAGCGAGGCAGCGTTGGCCGCAGGAACACTGGCGGCGGGTCATGCCCGCTGCTTGCGCCTGATCCCGCTTTCCGGTCCGGCCGCCGCTGCGGCAAGCCATTGAATTTCCCAATCGGTATCGTCTGAAAGGAACCCTTCGCATGTCAGAGAATCTCGAAAAAGTGCGGGCACTTGCCATTGATCTGCGGACCGGTGTACCCCGTAGCCCCCGTGACACGATTGGCGGCTACGTCATCGCCGCCCGAGCCGTCGACAAGGGCAGGGCCGACATCGTCGGCTGGCAGGGCGAGTATCACTTCGACTGCCCGCTGACGCACATCTTTTTGGAGTTTGCCGGGATCGATGTGACCGACTTCCGGACCCTCCTCGCCACCGGGGTCACCGACGAGGAGGTCGGGGCCTGGATCCAGGCCCACGCCACGTCGCGCGAAAAAATCGAGGTGGTCCGCTTCAACAACGAATGGCGCGAAAAACGGCTCGGTGACCTCGTCGAGGCTCTCCAGCTCTACATGGAGGACTACATTGTGGAGAACACCCCGCCCGGTGTGCGGATTTACACCTGGTTCGATGTCTATGACGCCGAAGAAGGCCGCATCACCGCTTAATCGGACACAGGCCGGGGCAATCGCCCCGGCCTGTGTGGCGTGGACGACAAACGATCAGGCCGCGTGACTTGGGGCCCGGCTCTGCACCTCGCATCGCAACTGGTCGGCGACTTCGGCCCAGGCGGGATCCCGGACGAGACGTTCAGCGGTCGCCCGGCAGGTTGCCGCCATCACGGCCGGACGCTTGGCGAGATTCATGTGGTCCAGCACATTGCTGCCGGCCCGGTCCGCAGCGGCCGGCGTCAGGACCATGACCCGCGTGCCCGTGGCTTCCACCAGTAACCGCTCTGCGGCCAGTCGGGCGTCGACGTGGCGGCGGGACACCGTATCGATCCAGCCGGACAGGCGGCCCGCCAGCCCGGCATGTGCCAGATTGGTCGCCCCGGCCAGCGGGATGATGGCCAGCACGAGATCGAGCTCCGCCGTGGCAATCAGGTCCAAGTTCGAGGCGCTCCAGGCCCCTCCGTCGACATAGCGGCGCCCCTGCAGATCCACCGGAGCAAACAGGCCCGGCACGGCCGTCGAGGCGGCCACCGCCTGATGCACCGGGACAGATCCCTCCGGGCCGAAGACGATGCGCGTGCCGGCATCGAGGTCGCAGGCCGTCACCCGCAATCCCGGATGGGGCCAGGTCTCGGCACAGGCCTCCCGGATGATGGCAGCGATCGGCCGGTTCGAAAACAGCCCGTCCCCGATCAGCCCCGTCAGCCCCATGATCAAAGAACGGTCGGGATCCCGCCGCCACAGGGAGGCGCATGCCTGGGGACTCGTCAGGGCGAGCCTGGGCCAATGACGGGCCAGGGGATACCGCTGCCACCAACTGCCGAGGTTGTGGGAATCCAGCCGCTCGGCCAACTGCCACAAGGCGGGTGAACACTCGGGTTCGAGGTCCGGCGGCACCTCGCCGGTGCAGTGGCGGTACATCAGGCTGACGGGCAATGCACACGTCAACGCCCCGATAAATGCCCCGGCTGAGGTGCCGATGATCGTGTCCGCCCGAGACGGCTCCCAGCCAGTCTGTCGGCGGAGCGCTTCCAATACCCCGACCAGATACGAGGCCCCGACGACACCGCCGGAACCCATCACAAGCCCAACCCGCATGACCCACCTCGATTGTCCGGTGGCGACGAGCCGTCGTCACCAGCGTGGGAAACCAGATTCGCCAGGGTCCACCCGTCATGCGGGCAGCATCGCCCTCGACAGGCACGCCCGCCAGGGCCACCGTGTCCCAAATCCAGACGTTGGCGCAACGTGGCCTTATTTAACCTTAAATGCACACTTGAATTACTTTCTCTTAACGTTTAAGCCGTACGATGAGAGGGACAGAAAGCAAGAGGGGCGACGCATTATGGCAAACACACGGCAGTTGCTGGTCACGCTCGGTCTAGCGACATGGCTGATGGGATGTGGCTCGGAGACTCCGACGACGCAGGTCTGCCTGCCCGCAGCCAACGAAGCGGCCGTCGTCCCCGCACCCAGGCCGACGGGAAAGCCGACCGCCAAGCCGCCCGTCAAGAAACCGACGTCGACGGCCAGCGCGAAGCCCGGCAGCACGCCG